>JAOUJW010000022.1 GCA_029882975.1 Gammaproteobacteria bacterium | reverse complement strand
GCCTTGATTATTGGCATGCCCGTGGGATTTGTATCTGCAGAGGAATCCAAACAACTGTTAAGTGAGATATCCCAAGTGCCCTGGATAATTACCCAAGGCCGCAAAGGCGGTTCCACCTTGGTGGTCTCAGCCATACACGCCTTACTGGCGTTGGTCGAAGCCGCTCAAAAAGCCAAGATGGACTCAAACGAGCGCAACAGCGACTGAACCAATCGTTATGATGCAGAAAAAACCCAAAGGTACTCGCAAAGGATATACCACCGGAGCCTGTTCCGCTGCTGCCGCCCGTGCCGCTGTGTTGGGGCTATTACACGGCAGTGTGCCCGAGAAAGTGGAATGCCTGCTTCCCAATGGGCAAGCGGTGAGCTTTAGCGTTAACGACGGTCGCTGCGATAAGTCCAGCGCCCATGCTGTGGTCATTAAAGACGCGGGTGATGATCCGGACTGTACCGATAAAGCTCCCTTAACGGCCGATGTTCGTATAACCGACCTCAAAGACCATGTTGACATTAAAGGTGGTGAAGGTGTGGGCACAGTGACCATGGCCGGACTGGGCCTGGAAGTGGGCGGACCCGCCATCAATCCGGTTCCGCGAAAAAACATAGAGGAAAATATACGTTTGGCCGGGGCCGGTCTGTTGCAACGCAAAGGCCTGGAAGTCACGATCTCGGTACCGGGTGGCGAGGAAATGGCTAAAAAAACCCTTAACGCGCGTTTGGGAATTCTCGGCGGTATATCCATATTGGGCACCACCGGTATTGTTCATCCCTACTCCACCGCCGCTTTTCGCGACAGCGTTATACAAGGCATACAAGTGGCCGCCAATCAGGGTCAAGACACCGTGGTACTCACCACCGGCGGGCGCACGGAAAAGTTCGTCATCAGGGAACTACCCCATTTGGCACCCGCGTGTTTTGTGCAAATGGGCGATTTTCTTAAGTATGCTTTGGATACCGTAGTCAAAGAGAAACTGCCCCATGTGATCATTGGCGGCATGGTGGGCAAGCTCACCAAAATGGCCCAAGGTGAAACCATTACCCACGCCAACCGCAACGCGGTAAATACAGATTTATTGGCCGATCTGGCGGCCGGCATCGGTGCGCCGGAACAAGTCTGCCAGGATATACGCGAAAACGAGACGGCGCGCTACGCCGGTGAGCGCATGGAGGAACTGGGACTGGTACAGGAGTTCTATCAAGCACTGGGCCAAAAAGTCATCAAGACCCTCAGCAGTCGTTATCCACAACAATTTGATATCACCGTACTGGTGTGCGATTTCGAAGGTAATAAGTTGGCCGAAATCAAACCGGACGAATCCGACTTAAAACAAAGTCCGGGAGACGACCGTGCTTGAAACGCCAACACCAGAGACAGACCGTCCCCACTCACACAGCCATGAGATTGCACCACAATGCTGCCACATTATCGGCGTTTTGGAAAACGCGGAACGGAGCTTAAGTGAAACCGCCATTACGTTAATTCAACAGGCGGACTTGATCATCGGCGGCCGACGTACCCTGGAATTGCTCAAAGGGCTGTTTCATCCAAACTCCACGCAAAAAGACTTAAGCGGACAACTGCGTATGCTGCCCCAGTGGATTGAGGATGCGTTGGCACAGCAGCAAACGGTGGTGGTACTGGCCAGTGGCGACCCATTGTGTCACGGTATCGGTAAATATCTGGTTTCCAAACTGGGAACACAGCGTTGCCACATCCACCCCAACCTCAGCGCGCATCAATTGGCTTTCGCTGAACTGGGTTTGGCCTGGCAACACGCACATATTTGTTCGGTGCACAGTAAAGATGCCGGTGAATGGGAAAAGAGCAACAAAGGCCCACAGCACGGTCTGTTTGCCGTTTTACAAGCGATACAACAACACGACTTGATTGCCGTCTACACCAGCCCGGACAATTCCCCGGACCGTATTGCCCGATTGATACTGGAAGAACAACAACAAGCGTGTTGGGATTTACATGTCACCGAAGATTTACTCGGTAAACAACAGCGCGTGTACAGAGGTTTAAGTGCGGAACAAGCGGTATCCATGCAGTTTGTCGATCCCAATATAGTGATTCTGCAACGACGCGTGGAACAAACACACAAAGCACTGTTCGGTTTGCAAGACAGTGTCTACAAACAGCGTAAACCGGATAAAGGCTTAATTACCAAACGCGAAGTCCGCGCCGTATCCCTGGCACGGATGCAGTTACGCCGCGATTCCATTGTTTGGGATATCGGCGCCGGGTCCGGTTCTGTGGGGCTGGAGGCAGCCCGCCTGTGTTCACAAGGTTATGTGTATGCAGTGGAGAAAAACCCGGATGACGCCGCCATCGCCGTACACAACCAACGCGAACAGGGCATTCTGAACTATCAACTGACACATGACAAAGCACCACAGCCTTTACACAACTGGCCTGACCCTGATGCAGTTTTTATTGGTGGTTCCGGTGGTGAGTTGCAACAGCTTATTGAATTATGCCTGCAACGATTACGCCCTGACGGTACCCTGGTTATGAACTTTGTGACCTTGGAGAACCTGAGCACAGCGACTGATGCCTTAAGCAAAGCGCAAGTCCAATGGGATGTAACACAACTACAGGCCAACCGCAGCCAACCCATACTGCATATGCATCGACTGGCTGCTGAAAACCCGGTTTGGATTGTTTGCGCCCAACCCAGGCATACCGAAGACCATAACATGGGAGGCAACCATGACTGAAAAGTCATTAGGCAAACTGTACGGTGTCTCCTTAGGCCCTGGTGATCCGGGCTTAATCACCCGTCGCGCTTGGGAACTGTTGAATCGCAAAGACACTGTATGGACGTATCCGATACGCAAAAAAAACAGTGACAGTTACGCCCTGGCCATCGCCCTGCGTGCCGGGCTGGAACTGCCGACGCAGCAATCACCACTCATATTCCCCATGACCCATGATGTGGAAATTCTGAGTAAATACTGGTTGCAAGCGGCGCAAGCGGTTCTGACTTTCTTGCAACAAGGTCAGGATGTGGTGTTTCTGGTGGAAGGAGATGCTTCCACATACTCCACCTTCGGCCACTTATCCCGTAGCGTACGCGCTTTGGACGACGCGGTCCGCATAGAAACTGTGGCCGGCGTGCCTTCCTTTCACGCGGCTGCCGCTGCCTTGGATATGCCCTTGGCGGACGTGGACGACACGGTGGCGATAATTCCCGCAGGATACGGCGTTGAAACCATTGCCTCCCTGTTACCCCAATTTGACACCCTGGTACTGTTAAAAGTGAAACCACTGTTGGATGACATTATCGATTTGTTGCAACAACAACAAATTGCTAGCCAATGTCGTTTTATCGAAAAAGTAGGCACACCGGAAGAACGGGTGGTCAGGGACATCACCACTTTGAAAGGCCAAAAGGTCAACTATCTGTCCTTGATGCTGGTTCGCAATCCCCATCGGCAACGACACCCGGTGCAACGAGGTTGTCGCAAACCCAAAACTCAAAACAAACCCGAAATCCAATCCGAAACCGTGGAGATCAGTGCATGACACAAACCGAACCGAGTCAAACCCATGGTGAAACAACCGTCCGTGTGGCCCTGGTGGCGATCACCAAACACGGCGCTGCACAGGTCGCGGCGCTGGCACCCAGCATAAGCGAGGCGGATGTGGTTGTCTCAGCCAAGTTTGCAGAGACCATGAATTCTATCCCGAACAAGGTCAATGTCTACGAAGGTGCTTTGCGGGATCAAATCGGCCCCCTTTTCCAAGATTTCGATCAAATTGTATTTTTTGTTTCCCTGGGCGCGGTAATACGTTTGATTGCCCCTCATTTAAAATCCAAGGATGAAGATCCCGGCGTTTTAGTCGTGGATGATGCTGCTCAGTTTGTCATACCGGTCTTGTCAGGGCACGTGGGCGGTGCCAATGCGTACGCAGAAAAACTGGCTCAGATCCTGGAAGCAACGCCGGTGGTCACCACGGCCTCGGACGTGGGCAAAACCATTCCTGTGGATATTTTAGGAAGGGAACTGGGCTGGAAAGTGGAAGCGCCCAAGATCAACATCACTCGCGTCTCCGCTCATGTCGTTAATGAAGAAGCCATAGCCGTAGTTCAGGAACATGGAAGCCGCAACTGGTGGACACGCCCCACACCACTTCCCAAGAACATCCATTTGTTTGATTCCTTTGACGCCGTGGATCTGGAACAACACAAAGCCGTGTTATGGATTACCGAACGGGATATACCGGAGCAGTTGTGGCAGCAATTACAGGAACGCCTGGTGGTCTACCGCCCACCCCAAGGTCAGCCCTCGTGACCGGAACAAACAAACTCATTCTGGGCATGGGTTGCGATCGAGGTACTTCGTTGCAAACCCTGCAAACGGCTGTGCAACAAGCTTTGCAGCAAATTGACGCGGACCTGGATCACGTCAGTGCCCTGGCGACCATTGACAAAAAAAATGATGAGCCCGCCTTGCTGCAATTGGCGCAACAACACAATTGGCCTTTACAGTTTTTCAGCGCGCAAGAGTTGGCCCAGGTGCCCGTACCCAACCCGTCTGAGACCGTACTCAAGTACATGGGCACTCCAGCCGTTGCTGAGGCCGCAGCCTTACTGGCGGCGAAAACCGATATGAACGATTTACTGGTGGAAAAACACAAATACCGTGGTGACGACGAAAAAAATGCCACCGTTTCCATCGTCCGATGCAAAACAGCACACGCAGATTCAAAAAAAGGTACTTTAGCATGAAGAATGGAAAAATTTTCCTGGTGGGTTTTGGCCCCGGCGCCCAGGAACACATGACTCAAAGAGCGCTGCAAGCCATCGAGCAATCGGATGTGGTCATCGGCTACTCCACTTATATTAATCTGGTAAAACATTTGCTGGATGGCAAGGAAGTGGTACGCAAAGGCATGACCGAGGAGATCGACCGTTGTGTCGAGGCTTACGAACAGGCCAAACTGGGCAAAACCGTCGCGCTGATATCCTCCGGTGATATTGGCGTTTACGGCATGGCCGGCCCTACGTATGAAGTGCTTTTAAAATCCGGTTGGACGGTTCCTGAAAACCCGGACAGTGGTATTCAGGTGGAAGTCATTCCCGGCAGCACGGCTCTGTCCGCCTGTGCCTCGCTGGTGGGCGCGCCTTTGACTCACGATTTTTGCTCTATCTCCTTGTCCGATTTGCTCACGCCCTGGCCGGTGATTGCCAAACGGCTGGACGCCGCCGCCAAAAGTGACTTTGTCATTGCCTTGTACAACCCCAAAAGCGGCCGCCGTACTCAACATATTATTGAGGCCCAGCGTATCATTATGCAATATCGCAGTGCCAACACACCCGTGGCCATTGTCAAATCCGCCTACCGGGACTTGCAGGATATTCAAATGGTCACTCTGGACAAAATGACCGAATGCAAAATCGGCATGCTGACCACCGTACTCATTGGCAACAGCAGCACCTATATGGACCAGGGCCTGATGATTACGCCGCGGGGATATGCGAATAAATACGACGATATCACCGGATCTACTTTGGAAAATGAAAAACGTGGCCGCTCCCTGAGCATGGGTTTGGGTGGTTGGAAAAGCTGCGTACGCCAATATTTATGCGACAGTAAAGCCCATTCCCTGCGTGACATCGCCCGACATTTTGATATGCCCATGGGACACATACTCAGTGCCATCAGCGAAGCAGATGCGGATAGCCCCGCCGGTGAATTCAAGGCCCTGGCACTACCCCCTAATGAATTGCAGCAAGCCATCGACAGCGCCAAACAATGGGGCCGCATCCGCGCGGTGGTGCGCAGCGATGCCGGTGCCGTCTCTGAACTTATGATTGACGCGGCGGATTTTAAGTCCCGCGGTAACTGGCTCAATATCGAAAACGATCATTTTCATTTACATATTAATTGGACCCAGGTACATAGTGCCTGGCTGGTGAGCCGCGGCGACAGTCTGCGCAGTGTGGTATTCACCGATACCAAGGATGAAAGCGTGTTCAACGTCTCTTTGATACGCGAGAAAGGACAATTTGAACCGCAAGCACTGCAACAGTTTGAGCAGTTGTGGCAGTCCTATTCCGACACCGAAATCTGTAACACAGAAGAACTGGAGATAGCCTAATGAGTGATTTGGATAGCGCCGTGGATGCGGCGACCCTGGAAAAACCTAAGATGATGGACTATGCCCGACACATGCTGGTATGCGTGGGTCCACGCTGCACCGAAGACGGCGAGTCCCAGGAATTGTTTGAACTGTTAGGGGAAAAGTTCAAAGCAGCCGGTATCGATAAGGGCGATCTACGGGTAAAGCGTACCCGCACCCACTGCTTTGCCACCTGCAAGTCCGGCCCCATTATGTGTATCCAGCCCGACGGGATCTGGTATTACAACGTGACCGAAGCCAATCTGGACCGCATTATTAAGGAACACCTGGTGGGCGGCAAACCCGTGCAAGACTTGATTTATCATCGCGGCCCGGAATGCGCTTCCGCGTCATAAGCGCCAACAATCGTTGAAAGAATCGTCATCGTGTTATCGGGTCTAAGCATCAGCACTCTCTGCCTCTGTATACTGCTGGCCGTGGCATTGGACGGATTGTTGGGCGAACCGCGCCGGGCCCATCCTTTGGTGGGCTTTGGCCGCCTGGCACAGAAAACCGAAGCCTGGCTCAATAAAAACCGTAGCGAAAGCCGCCGGCGCGGTGCATTGGCGGTTTTGCTGTTGACCCTGGTTCCGGCGGTGATCATCGACTGGCTGTTGAGTTCCCCTTTTTCCCACTCCGCTGAAACCGCCCTGGCGGTTTTGTGCCTGTATTTGGCCTTGGGCAGTCGCAGCCTGGTGGAACATGCCCTGAACGTCAGCAAGGCCTTACAACAAGGTGAGTTGGAGCAAGCTCGTATACACACATCATTTCTCGTGAGCCGGGATACCGCCAATATGGACACAAAGGACATGGCTAAGGCCACCATTGAGTCCACCCTGGAAAACGGTAACGACGCCGTGTTCGCCCCGCTATTCTGGTTTATCTTGGCAGGTGCACCGGGCGTCGTGTTTTATCGGTTAAGCAATACCTTGGATGCCATGTGGGGCTATAAAACAGAACGCTTTCTCCATTTCGGTTGGGCCGCCGCGCGTTTGGATGATGTGCTCAACTTTATACCCGCCCGTCTTACCGCATTAAGTTATGCCATAGCAGGCAAGTTTGGCAATGCCCTGCACTGCTGGCGCCATCAATCACCCCAATGGAAAAGCCCGAATGCCGGTCCGGTGATGGCCGCAGGTGCCGGTGCCCTCGCATTGCAATTGGGTGGACCGGCCTATTACCACGGTCAGTTACAACAACGACCACAGCTGGGCAACGGTAACGAACCTCAGGCACAAGACATCAAGGCCGCCATCAATTTGTTTGCTCGAGCCTTGTTGATATGGTTGCTGCCGATACTGCTTCTCCTGGCGGCGATCTTGCTCTTTGGCTTATATTGGACGACCGCGGGAGGCAGTTTTGCTTGAGCACGGCGGCCGCCTACGGCAAGCAGCAAAACAATACGACATTGAATTGAGTCAATGGTTGGATTTATCCACCGGACTCAACCCCAATGCCTGGCCCGTACCCGCCATTGATTCACGCCACTGGGCCCGATTGCCCGAAGACGACGACGGCTTGGTTGCAGCCGCACAGTCCTATTATGGCTGCGAACAGGTATTACCGGTAGCCGGTACTCAAGCAGCCATTCAACTTTTACCGGCTCTGCGCTTGCGTTTCTCCGGCAGCTTAGCTGCAAACCAACAAAAAATCGGCCTAATCCATCCCAGCTATGCCGAACACGCTCATGTCTGGCACCAGGCCGGGTTTGAAGTCCTTGCCTTGAACTCTGAAGAGATTGCCGCGCAACTGCCTCAACTCAGTTGTCTCGTGTTGGTTAACCCCAACAACCCTACGGGCGAAACCGTTTCTCCACAACAATTGTTAGCGTGGCATGCACAATTGGCACAACAAGGCGGCTGGTTAGTAGTGGACGAAGCTTTCATGGATTGCACACCGGAACTTAGCCTGTGCGCCCACGCAAGTTTACCCGGTTTAATTGTTTTGCGATCTTTGGGCAAGTTTTTTGGCCTGGCCGGTGCCCGCGTGGGCTTTGTCATGGCGCAATATGAATTACTCCATACCCTGCAGGAAATGCTGGGCCCCTGGACCGTAAACGGCCCTGCCCGCCAAGTGGCTAAGCAAGCCTTGCTGGACACGGCATGGCATGACAGCACTCGCCAGACCTTGCCCATTCAATCGCAGCGTTTGCAAGGGTTGTTACAAAACGCACTGTTACTGAGTACGTCGTTACTGGATTCGCCGTTACACGATGTGTCACGGCAAAACGTGTTACACCCCACCAACGGTACGGCCCTGTTCCAATGGATCCGTACACCGCACGCAGAAACGGTACGGACGCAACTGGCGCAACAGGGAATCTGGATACGTTTGTTTGAACAACCGGCCAGTTTACGTTTTGGCTTACCCGCCAATGAAGCACAATGGATGCGACTGCAACGGGCTTTGCAATCTTTACTCTTATCCAGCCCACAGGCGGAGGCGGTGTAATGCCTAAACCATTACGAGGCAGCCTCATGATTCAGGGCACCACTTCAGATGCCGGTAAAAGCGCTGTCGTCACCGGTTTGTGCCGGGTACTGGCCCGGCGTGGCGTTAAAGTGGCACCCTTCAAGCCACAAAACATGGCTTTAAATTCCGCTGTGACTGTTGACGGCGGCGAAATCGGCCGCGCCCAGGCTCTGCAGGCCCAAGCGGCGGGTATTGCAGCGCACACGGATATGAACCCGGTATTGCTCAAACCTAACACCGATACGGGCTCCCAGGTTATTGTACAGGGACACGCGGTTGCCAATATGAATGCCCGTGATTATCACCGCTATAAACCCATAGCCATGCAGGCGGTATTACAGTCGTACCACCGCTTACAACAACAATACGATGTGATTTTGGTGGAAGGCGCAGGCAGCCCGGCGGAAATCAATTTACGCGCTAAAGATATCGCCAATATGGGCTTCGCCGAAGCCGTAAATTGTCCGGTATGGATTGTAGCCGATATTGACCGCGGTGGTGTCTTCGCCCAATTGGTAGGCACCCTGTCCTTGCTATCCGAAAAAGAACGCCGACGGGTTAAGGGGTTTGTGATCAATCGGTTTCGCGGTGACAGCACTTTGTTACAACCGGGCCTGGACTGGTTACACCATGAAACCGGCATACACACACAGGGGGTATTACCCTATTTACAGGATTTGCATCTGGAAGGCGAAGACAGCCTGTCCCGTCGTGACGGAGTCGCACAGGTATCCGATCCTTTGCGCGTCATTGTGCCCGCCTTACCCCGCTTGAGCAATCACACCGACTTTGATGCCTTGCGCCTGCATTCTCAAGTGGATCTGCGTTTTGTCGATGCCAAACAAAATATACCCGCCGCTGATTTAATTATATTACCCGGCAGTAAAAGCGTCGTCTCTGATTTAAACTGGCTGCGCCAACACGGTTGGGAGCAGGCTATTCATAAACATCTGCGTTATGGCGGAAAACTCATGGGGATCTGTGGCGGTTTTCAAATGCTGGGCCAGAGCATACTGGACCCTCATGGGGTGGAAAGCTCCCAAGCCTACGTCAAGGGCCTGGACCTGTTGCAATTGCAAACTGTGCTGACTCAGCAAAAACAATTACGTAATGTTACGGGATGGTTATCACTCAACAATGGCGCTGAAGACAATGTTGGCGCTGATAAAAATGGCGCTGAAAACACTGATGACAAGCAGTACCGAATTAAGGGTTATGAAATTCACGCAGGAGTCAGTAGCGGCGATGCCCTGCAAAAGCCTGTCGTGGTTTTGGATAACCGTGATGTTGGTGATTCGGCTCAGACCGACGGCGCCCGTTCCGATGACGACCGTATTCTCGGTACTTATCTGCATGGCGCATTCGATCATCCTCAAGCCTGCGCTGCCTTGCTGCAATGGGCCGGGTTACGCCTCGACCATAGCTGGGATTATGAAGCGCGGCGTGAACAGGACATTGACCGTTTGGCTAATGCGGTGGAACAACACTTGGACATGCAGGCGATTGAACAGTTGCTGCAATCCAGCAAACTGGAAATGGAAACCCAATTATGAAACCGGCATTCACACCCGCCATCAAACAGTTAGTCCTGGGTGGAATACGTTCCGGGAAAAGCCAGTTTGCTGAACTTCTGGTACAACAACAAGCACAACAATTGGGTTTGAGCGTTACTTATATTGCCACAGCCACCGCCTTAGACGATGAAATGGCGCAGCGAATTAAGACCCATCGGCAGCGACGCCCGCACGATTGGCGTTTAACAGAAGAACCTCTGTACTTAAGCGCTGCCCTGGAACAAAGTTGCCAGGCAGATCGCTGTGTTTTAGTGGACTGTTTAAGCCTTTGGCAGACCAACTTGTTATTAAAAAACAATGCGCAATTACATCAACAGGAAACAGAGTCCTTGCTGCAAGCCCTACCACAGCTGCCGGGTGCTATTGTTTTTGTCAGTACCGAATCGGGTTTGGGTTTGGTTCCCGATAATGTCTTGGCACGTCAGTACTGCGATACCATGGGGAAACTGCACCAGCAACTGGCCGCCCTGTGTGATGAGGTGGTGTTAACCGTAGCCGGTCTGCCCACATATTTAAAAAGAGCAATTTAACCGAAAGGATAGAAGTATGACTGCTGATTGGCTCAACGTACCCTGTGCAAGCGTAAACACAGAAATGCAAAACCTGGCCAGGGATCGGCAAGGCCGGCTTACCAAGCCTCCCGGTGCTCTTGGTCGTTTGGAAACCGTTGCTATCCAATTGGCAGGTCTACAGGGCCGGGAGTTACCGCAAATCGATACGGTACACATTACAGTGTTTGCCGGAGACCATGGTGTGGCTGCACAAGGGGTGTCGGCTTTTCCCCAGGCCGTCACTGCAGAAATGGTTCGCAACTTTGCCCGCGGTGGAGCTGCCATTAATGTATTGGCCAAAAGTATCGGTGCTTCTTTGCAAGTGATTAATCTGGGCACGGCGGTAGACCCCGGCGATCTACCCCTGGTACAACAGGCCCGATTGGGCCCCGGCACCCAAGACTTCACCCAGGAAGCTGCCATGAGCGAGCAACAATTATTCGCCGCTCTAAATACGGGACGACAGGCGGCAGAGAAAGCCGCTCTGGAAAAAACCCACTTGTTCATCGGCGGGGAAATGGGTATCGGCAACACCACCGCTGCCGCAGCCGTCGCTTGTGCTTTATTAAACCAGGACGCCGCTGAATTAGCCGGACCCGGCACCGGGCTGGATGATTCCGGTGTACAACATAAAATCAAAGTGATCAATCAAGCCTTACAATTACACCAATCGGCATTGAATGATCCCTTGCAAGTACTGCGCTGCCTGGGTGGGTTTGAAATCGCCGCCATGACCGGAGCGTTTATTTCCTGTGCCCACACCGGCACTCCCGTTCTGGTGGATGGTTTTATCAGCAGTGTTGCTGCATTGTTGGCCCAAGCCATTTGCCCCGGTGCGTCCCAATGGTTCCTCTATGCACACCGCTCCGCCGAGCCGGGCCATCGCCATATTGTGGAAGCCCTGGATGCCAAACCCTTATTGGATATGGGCATGCGCCTGGGGGAAGGCAGCGGTGCTGCTACGGCCGTGCCTTTGCTGCGTCTGGCCTGTGCCTTACACGCCAATATGGCTACTTTCGCTGAGGCCGGGGTATCGGAAAAAGAGAATTAAAAAGAATGAATAATGTGACTCAGTTACACCCAACAACCGATACCGAAACCATTATTGATCTCATGCGTCACGGTGAGCCCGAAGGTGGAGCCTGTTTTCGGGGCAGTAGTGATGACCCTCTGACACCACGCGGATGGGAGCAAATGCATCGCCGATTGACTCAAGTGGCCAACTCACCCTGGCAACGGGTCATTAGTTCACCCTTACGTCGTTGCGCCGGATTTGCCAATGAGTTGACTCAATCGCTGCGTTTGCCACTCAGTCTGGAACCGGATTTGAGGGAAATGCACTTCGGTTCCTGGGAGGGACAAACCACGGAGCAAGTTTTCCATAGTGATCCCGAATCACTGAAAAACTTTTGGACGGACCCGGTGAAACATCCACCCCCAGGTGGTGAGGATTACGCCCATTTTCAACAGCGCGTACTCACATCCTGGCGTTCCATGTGTGAACAGTTTTCCGGAGAACATTTGCTGGTCATTTGTCACGCCGGTACCATCCGCGCCATACTCGGTGATGTTTTAGGGATAGACTGGCAACAAGGTTACAATATTGACCTGCCCTTCGCCGGTATCAGTCGCATCAAACACATCCAAACCGCCGACGGCTATCGAGACGCTCAACTGGTGTTATGCTGACGCGTATGTACACGGTGCACGTCTAAGCTCATGCGCTCCTTTCTGGTTGCTCTGCAGTTTCTTACCCGTTTGCCCGTACCCGTTAAGGGCAATATAGAAGAACGACACATCAGAGGCTCTTTACCCTACTACCCCTTGGTAGGTTTGATACTGGGCGTCTGCCTACTGCCTTTATATGCGTTGTTTTCTGCGTTGGAAACCGATTACAACCTTAGTGCGGCTATGGTACTGACAGCTTGGGTATTCCTCAGCGGAGCCTTGCACCTGGACGGTCTGGCTGACAGCGCCGATGCCTGGATCGGCGGTCTGGGTGACAAGCAACGCACACTGGACATTATGAAAGATCCCACCTGTGGCCCTGCCGCTGTGATTGCTCTGGTATTGGTACTATTGCTCAAATTTTCCGCCCTGCAAATTCTGCTGGCCAAAGACCTGTGGCTGTGGCTGCTGTTCACCCCCATGCTGGCCCGTGCCTGCATACCAGTTCTGTTCCTCACCACGCCTTATGCCCGTTCGTCCGGTTTGGGACACGCACTTACCGACCCCTCCCCGCTGCCCAATTGGAGTGTTGTCATAGCTGTCCTGGCTTTGCTTATAGTCACCACATTAGGTACCGGCGTTGTCGCGATCTTTGTCACTACCCTGGTGTTTTTGTTATTGCGTTTTCTCATGCTGCAACGCATCCACGGAAGCACCGGCGATACCGCAGGTGCGTTAATTGAATGGGTTGAGGCCAGTGTATTGATTGCGGTTGCTGCGTTTTAGCCGGCGCTTAACACAGGGGTATGTTATTGCGTCCTAGGCCTCTTCGATTTGTAAATACCGTTTTCGAAGGGGACCCTTGTTTTGGGTAACGGCCTTCACCGGCGTGGAAAACATGGAACGTTTTGACTTTTCCATGACACGAAGACGGTATCGATTGGCTTCGTTCGGAAAGGTAAAATTAATCACATCATTAACTCCAATTTTGATGTTTTGTAACAGCCCGGTGGTGTAGGGCTCTCCAATTTCCAGTGAATCCAAGACCCGGCATTTATTGTCTAATAAATAGACATGCACCTGTTCTTCATGAGGTAACTCATCCGTCAACAGTAATAAGTAGCGATCGTTTTCCGTTTGGAACTGGGCTTCCAAAGCAACCCCTTCCAAGATTAATTGACAATCCTGCCCCTGAAAGTTGAGTTTGGAACAGGTTTCCTCTCCGCCGAACATGGGGGTTATGGAAAAATTTTCTATTTTTTTCATTTGTTTACCTACACAACGATTACTGAAGATTAACCCTATAGAACCTGACTCAAAATATAGCAGCCTAATGACTTCTTACCATAGGTTTAACCGCAACAACTTTATTCATGAAGCACTTTTGCCCATATGGATGCCAAATGGATGCCAAATGGACACCTGCAACAAACCTTAGGATGCCGAAAATGTGCTTATTTCACAGCAACCTAGAAAAAGTTGTGCTAACGTATTCCAATGACTTTTTTGTTTATATTGGTTTTTGCAGGAATCGGCGCCGTTACCGCCAAAATTTCCGGCCTGTTGTTGGGAGCTCTATGCGGTTATTTGTTGAGCAGCGTCATTAAACTGCGTTCGGAATTAAACGACGTAAAACGTACCGTTCAATACCTGTCTGCGCGTGACAAACTACAACCCCGCCAGGAAGCAGAGCAACCACAACGTGCTCCGCCCCCGGTGTCTCTTGCCACCAACTTTTCCATGTCCGATACGGTCAAAGCCGAAAGGGAAGCGGTAAAACCGGCTGCACCCGTATCAGCGCAACCCAAACCATCCACAGCACCCGTAACAGCTTCATCATCGACACCAACCCCTGCCACTGCTCCAAAACCGGATTCGGTTCCCGGCCTACCGCCTACGCGAGGCCCCTCGGACACATATGCGAAACCGGAACCCACTCCGCTCATTGTGCAATGGATCACCGATTATTTTACCGGCGGTAACACGCTGGTTCGCGTGGGCGTTGTAATATTGTTTTTCGGCCTGGTATTTTTGGTCAAATACGCAGCAGAACAAGGTTTTGTCCCCATTGAACTGCGTATGGCAGCCGTAGCGTTGGGTGGATTGGCCTTGTTAGTGGTAGGTTGGCGCACCCGCTTGAAAAATGCCGGCTTTTCTCTGGCTTTACAAGGCGGCGGGGTAGCGGTGATTTATCTCACCAGTTTTGCCGCCATGCGACTGTACGATTTAATCCCGCCGGGGATGGCTTTTACCCTTTTATTGATTACCTGTGCCTTATCAGCCGCTTTGGCGGTTTTACAGGATTCAAAGGCCTTGGCCCTATTGGGTTTCTCCGGAGGCTTCGTTGCGCCGGTACTGACGTCCAGCGGTGGCGGCAGCCACGTCATGTTGTTTAGCTACTTTGCACTGTTGAATACCGGCATACTGGCCATCGCCTGGTATAAATCCTGGCGCGCATTGAACTTGGTGGGATTTGTTTTTACCTTTGTTATTGGTACGACCTGGGGGGTATTCCGCTACCAACACTCGCTGTTTGCCAGTACCGAACCTTTTCT
This sequence comes from Gammaproteobacteria bacterium, assembly GCA_029882975.1. Taxonomy (NCBI): domain Bacteria; kingdom Pseudomonadati; phylum Pseudomonadota; class Gammaproteobacteria; species Gammaproteobacteria bacterium. Next base: position 69,793 of record JAOUJW010000022.1, on the reverse strand, counting down.
GGTGTTGTTCTTCGTTTTCTATGTAGCGATCTCTGTGCTGTTTGCCTTGCGCCAGCCGGTAAATCTGCGCGGTTATGTGGACGGCACTCTGGTCTTCGGTACACCGGTTATTGTCTTTGGTCTGCAATACGCCCTGGTACGACAGATTGAATTCGGCTTGGCTTACAGCGCCATTGCGGCCTGTGTATTTTATGTATTTCTGGCCTATGGACTGTTTAAGTATATTGCCAAAACCAATAGCAAAGACGGTATACGACTACTGTGTGAATCCTTCCTGGCCATTGGTGTGGTATTTGGAACCGTGGCAATACCGCTGGCCCTGGATGACCAGTGGACCTCAGCCACCTGGGCACTGGAAGGGGTTGCCCTTATTTACATCGCTATTAAACAAGGGCGGGTATTACCTTATTTTTCCGGCTTGTTGTTGCAGCTGGGTGCCGCCTGGTTTGTATTGAAACAAATCAGCAAGGCCTATCATGAGAGCCACCTGGTGTTATTGAACAGCCCTTATGTGAGCGGACTGTTAATGGCGTTGGCAGGTTGTCTCAGCGCGTATTTGATTTTTAAAAACCACAGCCGCATTCGATACTATATGGAACATACGGATCGTATCGCCCTGGCCTGGGGCTTGTTGTGGTGGCTTTTCTCCGGCTTGTTTGAGATACACGGTCATACACCGATAAAGGATGCGGCGGCCTGGCTGTTGTTGTTTGGCAGTGTGACTGCTCTGTTGGTCTACGCCATCGGTAGTCGTTACCGCTGGCAAGACATGCAACGCCTGCACCATATTATATTGCTCTTTTTAGGTGTAGGCGCAATCTACGCCGTGGATGATGGTAGAGCCTTCGAGCAATGGAATCTACCGGCCTGGTTGGGAACACTAACGGTTTTTTATTGGCTGTTAAAACGCAATGACTACCCCGAGTTATCACCTCCGGGTATACTGCACCATGTCAGCGGCGCGGCACTGATACTGTTGCTCTCGTGCTTAGAGTCCCATTGGTGGATCAAACAATTCGTACCCATGTACAGCAGCTGGCCTGATACGGTAATCTTACTGATCCCTGCCCTGGCTCTGGTCACTATACTAAAAGCTCGCAACGGCAACCGTTGGCCCTTTGCTCAACACCGTCAAACCTACTTCCAGTTCGTATGCAGCCCACTGGCCGTTTACGTGTTTGTATTTATTTTTCTGGCATCCATCAGCCATAATGGCAATGCTGCCCCATTGGATTATTTTCCCTTCCTCAACCCTTTGGATCTGAGTTTTATGTTTGGCTATCTGTGTCTGGGCTTCTGGGGACTTACTTATATAAAACACGAGCGAAAACGGCTGTCGACTGCATGGCCAACACCGGTTGTGGTCAGCAGTGCTATGGCGGCGCTGGCCTTTATCCTGATTAACAGTGCACTATTGCGAACCATACACCATTGGTCCGGCATGCCATTTAACCCCGATGGCATAATGCGTTCGGACTTGGCACAAATGTCTTTATCCATACTCTGGGCCGTAGTCGCTGTCAGCTTAATGGTTTTAGCGAATCGCAAGCAATGGCGAATTGTCTGGATGACCGGTGCCGGTTTGATCGCCGTGGTGGTACTCAAGTTGTTTGTTCTGGATCTTGCCAATGTCGGAACCGTGGAACGCATTGTCTCATTTATCGGTGTTGGGCTTTTGATGCTGGGCGTAGGTTATTTTGCCGCCTTACCACCAAAGAAAACAGTCCCACGATCGGAATCAGCCACTCAAGGTACTTTATGAACACACTACGATTATTGTTTCTAACCGCCGCGTCTATACCCTTCATGGGCAACAGCTATGCTGAGGAACTTAGTAAAAACGATTTCGCATACGGGATACAGGTCCCGCTGAATGCACGACAGGTATACGAGTTTACCGTAAACAACGCGATTTATAGCCATATCCAAAACCGGGATTTAAAGGACCTTCGGGTTTTCGATCCTATTGGCGGTATGGTTCCCTTGAGCATTAAGCATAATCCGACGCCGGTTGTGGCACAAGCTTATGAAACGAGTCATGTTTTACACTTTTTTCCCGTGTTTGAATCGGCCGATGGGCCGGCGGATAATTTGAACCTTTATTTTAAACGCGACAATACAGGCACTATCGTCAGCATCAATAATATCGAATCCAAAAACAAACTACCGGCCCCCTACTACATTGTGGACCAGAGTAAACTGGGACGAAGCGGTGGAATCTTATCTCATTCCTTAATGCTGAACTGGAACACGGATGAAGTACCCAAAACGGTGGTCACCGTTGAAACCAGCAAAAATCTGACTAACTGGCGTACTGTCGGTTCCGCTGCACTGTTTCACTTGGAGCACAATCAACAAACCCTGCAACAAAAAATTGTTGATGTCAGCGGTTTACAACGATACATAAAGATTCATTTTGATCAGGACAAGGTTCGATTACTGCAATTAAATAAAAATGCCAAAAAGTCCGTCAAGACTGCAGATACAGTTCAATCCCAGACACTCCGACTGATTCAATCCGGTGACAACAACTATATTTACCAATTGGGGGGGTACTTTCCAACCCAATCCCTTAAATTGTTACCGGGTGATTCCAATGCAATCTATAAAATCAGTGTATACAGTGGATCTGACCCGAATACCATTAATCATTTACACCACCGCGGCACCATATACCGGCTTGCCGTTGCCGATAAAACCGTCACCTCCCCCGATATACCACTGAACAGTACCGCACCCTATTGGAAAATAAACATCGAAGAGCGCAATCAAACTGTCAATCAAGCACCCACACTGGAAATTACTTACAAACCTCATGTTGTGCGACTGTTAAGCAGTGAAACGGGAGTTTATACCATCGCCTTTGGCCGCGCGGGCTCCATTGTATCGCCCCCCCGCATACCGGAACAAATTGAAAATGGCCATGATCTAACCGTAACGCCTTTAACATTGAACGCCCCTGAGGCCTTGGGTGGTGATGGTAAACTGGAAACACCACCGCCGCCGAAGAGCTACAAAAAAGTGATATTATGGGGCATTCTGGTGGTGGTGTTACTGGTTATGGGATTTATGGTGACTCGCTTAATGAAACAGATGAATTCATCGAGTGATTAGGCAATGACATTCTTAACCACCCTAATGAAACACCGCATAATGCTAATGAAAACCGCGTAGAATTGAGCCATTAATGCTGTAGATACCCGAAGATTCTCCCAGAGTGGACTAACCCTCTTGACTATTTATAAAGGATTCTAAGCTGTGTTTTTTGTCCCATTTCACTTCCACCTGCCTACGTAACAAACCAAAGAAATAGCCACCCACGCGTGCAAACCCTTTTCTGATATTGCCTTTATCGTCCATGACTTTTATTCTAAAAATATACTGACTACCGCTGGTAGTGAAATAGGAAAAAGGCCCGGCGTTCTTCAATCGAAGTTTGCACCGAAGTATTTTGTAGTTTCTGCCGTCGGCCCATTGTTTAAGACGTCGCTTAGCCCAAGCCACATGAAAATAAACGATTGCGACGACGAAAAAAGCATAGGGAATAATGGACAGTACATCCATACTCTGTGACTTCACCCTTTCCAGTTACTTTATTTTTTTGCTCTGCCCGCTTCCAAAATCGGTAAATTCGCTTCCGTTGGAATATAAATTCTTTCGCCATTGCCGTCCTGCAAACCTTTAATCCAAATATAGCGCAGGTATTGCTCGTTATTTTTAAGGGATTCTCCAATGATTTTGTTGGCTTCTGCAGCGGCTTTGGCTCTTTCCACATCGGCTTTACCTTCGGCCTGGGCTTTGACAATTTGGGCTTTTCCCTGAGCCTCGGCCAGCGTCACTTTGGCTTTGGCTTGCAGCAATGCCGCTGCTTCCCGGGCTTTGGCATCTTCGATGAGTATTTTCTTGCTCCATTCCGCTTCTTTCAACGACGCAATACCATCCATTTCCTTTTTGTATACCTTGTATTTTGGCCATGCCCACAAAGCCAAACCGAGAAACAAAATAAACATAGCAAACAACGCAAATAAAGTACCAATGGCAAGAGTTTGTTTGTTGTACATTTGATTTCCTTATGCCGGACAGATAGAGAAGAATTGTGACTCAAACATAGGGTATATGGACCAAAACCGACTCTTAAAACCTTAGACAGCGAGGAAAATATGTCAAGCAATCAACAAGTTTTAAACACTTTTGCACTGGCGGATAGCGTCGTATATTGAAACCACAACTGGTCAAATATTACCCGATATGCACTTGACTCTAATTACTATTTGCATCTCCAATGGCTTCAGCTCAATGACACTTCTACTCCTACGATACGTAGGAGATTTTGGATTAATGCAGCTGATGTCAAGGTCCATTGACCCGGAGGCATTGTTTTCGTTATGCTACTGGTGTTCGACATGAAGAGAAATGCTTGGCTTCATGGCTTGACAGACAATGCTCCAAAAACGAATGTAGTGATCTAACCGCAGTTCGCTCTCCCCGGTACAGCAAATCTGCAACATCTTAGCCAGTCACAAGGAGTTCCCCATGCAGCACCCAGCAAAGATCGTAGTCAGCAAGTTTTCTTTGATTTTGAGCCTGTTGATCATAACAGCTTACAGCCAAAACCTATGGGCCCACGCCCGTTGGAAACTGGATGGTGTTATCCCACCACGCACTAACAGCGATGGCTTAAAAACGGCTCCCTGTGGCGGCACCATGCGAACCAGTCCGGTTATTTTTGGAGTCGGTCAAACCATCACAGTGGAATGGGAGGAAACCATCAACCATGAAGGTTACTATAGGATTTCCCTTTCTCAAGCTAATGACGAGAATTTTCAACAAATTGGTCAAAACATTCCGGACACAACCAATACAGGGTTTTATCAACAGGACATCACCTTACCCAACACCACTTGTGATTGTACCTTGCAATTAATCCAGGTGATGGTAACCGCCTCCGGCAGTTCCAATTACTACTCGTGCAGTGACATTCACATTAGCACAGACACAGGTGCAGCACCCGCCGCAGCCATGGTGTTGACCGCCACAGCTTATAATTCCGCCGTTAATTTAAGCTGGGACAACCCCAGCGACGACTTCTATAAAGCCGTGGTTTTACAAGACACCGCCGCCATAAGCACTGTGCCCACTGACGGCAGCGATTATCGCAGCGGTGACACGGTGGGTACGGCAGACGTTGTGTACGCAGGCCCGGCCAACAGCGTGAATATAACATCTCTAAACAACAATACTTTGTACCACTACCAAGTATTCATCCAGAACCCACGCAAGAACTTCTCCAGCGGGACAGGGGCAGAGGCAACACCGCAGGCTGCTTTGGATGTACCGGCGGACCCCAATCCAGGTAGTACCGCATCCAGCAGTGACGGTGGCGGCGGACATGCCGTCATTCTTTGCATACTGTGCCTGCTAGGGTTTTTCAGGCAGTCACTGCCGCAGGAAATACAAACATAAAATTTGCGAGGCCGATTTTAAGAGTCAAAAAAGAATTTGTCTGCGCCAAAGGCGGGTTTTAAATCATCAAGCCAAGTGGCACTTTCGTCGTATTGTGCAAAAAAGGGTTTTTGCACCCAGTCCGGATCACGACCTTGTATCATACGACAAGCAAACACTTTCTCACCCTGTAATTCTGTCACACCCTGAATCTCCACTTTTCCGGGTGTGGCACTCATGGAGGGCCCCCTGACAGTACGCGACAGCCCGGACACCTTTTTTAAAGCCTCGCGGTAAATATTCCAGGCCCGATGTAGGGGTACCTGAAAATATTCTTTGGCTCCTGTGTCCCTTTCCACAAACATATAGTACGGAATGATGCCCAAGCGTGTTTGCATTTGCCACATTTTTGCCCAAACCTCCGCATCATCGTTGATGTGCTTAATGAGCGGCGATTGACTGCGAAGTACGGCACCGGTGGCACGCAGTCGTCGAATCGCTTCTATGGCCATGGGCGTTTCCATTTCCCGCCAGTGATTAAAGTGAGTCATGATAGCCACGTGTTTACCGGCTGCCACCAATCTTCGGAACACATCCAAAAGTTCGTCCGCATCGTTGTCAGACACAAATCGATGCGGCCAAAACGAAATGGCTTTGGTACCGATGCGTATATTTTGAATATGTTCAAAATCTTTTTCTAATAAGGGTAATAGGTAGTCCTGTAAATGGGAGGTCTTCATAACCATGGGATCACCACCCGTAATCAACAGATCACTCACTTCTTTGTTCACACGCAAGTATTGATGCAGACGCGAAGTTTCGTTACTGGCAAAGCGCAATTCTTTATCACCCACGAACTGTGCCCAGCGAAAGCAAAAGCTGCAATAGCTGTGGCAGGTTTGTCCCTGGCTGGGAAAGAACAAAACGGTTTCGCGGTATTTATGTTGCATTCCCGCGATGGGTTGATTATTGATGATGGGAACATTCAGATTTTGTTGTCCTCCGGGATGAGGATTCAATTTGGCACGAATGTCCTTGGCTAAGCCGTTAATTTTCTCCTTGCCGGCATTAGCACGCAGCGCTTGTGCCATGCGGTCAAAATCATGCGGTTCCAGCATACCGGGCTGAGGAAAAGTTAGTTGAAATAGGGGATCGTGAGGAATATTGGCCCAATTGATCAATTCGTCAATAACATACTGATTTACTCGAAACGGTAGTACATTGGCCACCACTTTCATGTCAAATCTTTGTTTTTCGGACAGGCGCTGCAATTGAGAGATTTGTCCCAACTGACGTTCCGTAAAAACCTTAAAAGATTGAGTTTCATTAAATAAATCCTGATATTGTTCTCGTTTTCTATAAAATTGTAATATTTTGCTCATGTCTCTCTATTTCAGTTAATTTGTTATCTCAAGGCTTTGAGACAGTCACTGCAGAGTTTCTTTAAGGTGTGCAAAACCTTTGAGTGATTCCATGGAATCAACTCCGGCACACGGCAGTAAGAGTCACTCGGTGTTGCGATCCACTACTGTTTCTGTTACCGGTATGTTTTGCCGGTTTTAGTGGTACTTTTTTGTGGTACGTTTAGTGGTGCGTTTAGTGGTGCGTTTAGTGGTACGTTTAGCGTAATAGCGCAATGATTGAACGCTATTGTTTAGACGCGATGGGTATTCCACACGGATCGTGTTGCTTACCCTTCGCTTGGCAATCACGTAGGCGAAAAGCGTGTAATAATTAGAGTCACGTGACTAAAGACGGCTAATTGTAGTTTTTTCAACAGGGAATTGCCAGCCGATGTGCTGTTGAAAGACAAAATATGGCAATTTTCTCGGTATTTTTCCCCATTTTTACAAAGTGGACGCAAATGTACCGGCTTAGGCACATCCTCTTTCGGCCAACCACAGCGAAAAGACGTTCAAATGGTAGGTATTCAGGCGGATTTTTTTGTTGCCACGGACAATAGACTTTTGTAAATCTCTTGCATAGATCCAGGACGGTTTTCCGGCGTCTTTTCCAGCATATTTAATATGACTCGTTCCACCGCTTTAGGTAATAGTTTGTTGTGTTTTTTGGGAGGAAGCGGCTCGGCGGTAAGATGTTGCGCAATGACACTTTGCATATCACCATAAAATGGCATAACACCGCTGAACATAACATACATCGTAACACCAAAAGCATAAATATCCGTGCGATAATCCACTTCTTTTCCGGAAGCCTGCTCCGGACTCATATATGCAGGCGACCCCATGATTGTACCTACCTGGGTTAGGCCGGATGAATGGGTATAGCGCGCCAATCCAAAATCCATAATCTTGACTTTGTTTTCCGGTGTAAGCATTACATTCTCCGGTTTAAAATCGCGGTGTACAACACCTTGGCTGTGCGCATACTCCAAAGCCTGACTGATTTGTTTGGCGACATCCAATGCAAATTTAAATTCCAATGGTTTACCCGGAGTAAACCGTTTGGCCAACTCGTCACCTTCAACAAATTCCATTACTATCCAAGTATTTTCCGCATCCTCCACCAAGTCATATACCTGAACGATATTTGGATGACTCAATTTTGCCAAAGCTTTGGCTTCCTGCTTAAACCGACCAATGAATTGTTCGTCATCACACAATTGCGGAGATAATTGCTTTATCGCGACATTACGATCCAACACTGTGTCATAAGCTAAGTACACATACCCCATTGCGCCTTTTCCTAGAAGCTTATTGACCCGATAACGGGTAGACAGGCTCGAACTGTCGCTATGTGGCTCTGTCTCCGGGCTTACGTATGCCGTGTTTTGCAACTGTTGCTCCGAAACGCCGTTTACTTTAGTTTCAGAAGTTAGGAGTCCTGTGGTCTCAGCACTTTCCGATTTCAATGCCAGTAATTTACCTTGTAAGCGCTGTATTTGTTCTGGCAAAGTGCAAAACTCCAAAGCACTTTGGTACAACAACACACTTTCTTTAGATTGTCGTCCCAACCGCTCATCCGCCTCCCGCTCTTTTTCTGCAGCAATACCTGTGGCAGCTTGAACCGCATTAGGAATATGCAAGCAAAGCAATGCAATGACTAATAAAGCAGAACCTGACCACAAAATGGTCTGCACAGTGGCCTTGCGTTCGTCAGATTGATGCTCTGCTGTGGTACTGCTACCCTGCATACGATCAAAGAAATTGGAAATACGCGAAATTGCGCCTCGAGGTTGCTCTGGGGGCGACACCGTATTCCACGCGCTTGTAATTATATTAGGAACCAAAGCAGGCATGATGAGCATTATGGCCAGCAGTGAAATTTGTGCGGACCGAGCCGTTTTCAACCACAGTAAAGCCACTTGTGGTTTTTGCACCATGAGCGGAGCATGACGTAATGCCTCTTTACCCGACTCTATTATTTTGGTGGAAGTCTGAAATATTGTGGTCACAGACATGATTAATCGATTTTATTCCTTAAACCCTCCAGCTATATCGACAATAAACACTCAAGCTTTAAAAATATCCGACCGCCATAATCAGCATGTTTTCAATCTCGATTACAATGACTTAATTAATTTTATTAATGTTATTTATAGACTATACTCTGAGCTACGACACCTGCACTTTACATGACAAGTTTAAAACTCTGTATAATTCGCCTGTTTTCTTAACCGAGGTATCCAAAACATGAGCACGGCACAAATAGACTGGCATTTAATGGCTGAAAAATTCGATTTGTGGATACCTCACATCGAACCAGTGGGTAATGCCGTGTTGGCGCAGTTGGATGCCCAGCCGGGGGATAATATATTGGATGTCGCCTCCGGAACCGGCGAACCGGCGCTCACCCTGGCCCGGCAAACCGCCGGAAGCGTTACCATTACAGGAACCGATTCGGCAGCCGGCATGGTCGGAGTGGCTCAGGGTAAAGTAGAAAAAGAGGGTTTGAAAAACATTAGTTTTCAAACTATGCCCGCTGAAGCACTCACATTCGAAAATGAATCTTTTGATCGCGTCTTATGTCGTTTTGGCGTTATGTTATTTCAAGACCCGCTGCAAGGATTGCGAGAAATACATCGAGTGCTAAAACCACAGGGCACTGCTGCTCTAACCGTATGGAGTACTCCCGAAACCATGCTGACCATGTATTGGATTTACTCCGTTTTCAAGAATCGCATTGCCACCGAATTTCATCCCCCACTGGATAAGGTCACTTCACTGGGAGTACCCGGCGCCATGGAAAATCTTTTGGTGGAAGCGGGATTCAAGGATTTCACCATTGAGAAAAGGGAGTTTAACTATAATTTCGAATCCTTTGACGCCTATTGGGATACAGTCGAAGCTTCAGAGATTCTCAAAGTCCAATATGACGCCCTGCCCGATGACCAAAGAGGAGAAATTCGGGATGAGATGGCGCAGTTTGCTCGGGATTTTATCAAGGAAGGTCGTTTGCTTATGCCGCATCAGTATTTACTGGTGACAGCCAAGAAATCTTAGCCGCCAAACGCCAATCAACGCACAACCAAACCCAAAGATATATGGGTTGTATCGAAGTTGAAAAAGGGATCGGTAGACTCATTGACCAAGCGGGCACAAACCACAATCAGTGATGATCGCGGACTGACAGCATAGACAAACTCTGCACTGGCTTTACGCTGACGGTCACTCCTGGCGGACAGACTGTCTATAGAGGAAAATTCGCTTTCTCTGGCGCTGAACTCCAACTTTAATCGGCTTTTTTTACCTATGGTTGGATGAAAGGACAACAACAACTTGTTGCGCGTGGGTGATGCGTTTACTGTAGTACTGTTAAGTCGTTCGTTTTCCTCGACCTCATAAGCGGCGCGCCAATTTTGATTGTAGTGCATAAACAAATTGAGCTTTTGTGAATTGCCTTTTAAATATGAATAGTTAGTCTGTAAGGGCTTAACCTTAACGTAGCTCATGCTTAATCCCGCTGATGTACTTGAAACAATAGTGGTCGCACCGGCTCTTACGCTGTAACGGTCGGTAAAAGTATCACCTCCCAGGTAGTCCCGCTTCAGATCCAAAGAACTATGGTATTGAAATGATTTGGTTTGCCCCGAATAAGCTAGTTCGGCGCTGCCATCGTCATAATCATATGCCTCCATATCTCTATAGCGATGCAATAAATAACGAAAATTGGCCCCTAACCCCCACCGTGACTGTAAACCGACACTTCCTGACAAGGAAAAGTAGTGATCTTTGGATTCGCTGCTCGCCACCACGTCTTCGTTGGCAAAAGCCACATTATCGCTGTATCCATAGGAGAATATACTCATATGTGACAACGAAAAGGTTTCCGATATACCCAAACGATTTTGCAAACGGCGCAATAGTTCTTTTTGACTCACGCTATGGGCATAATTTTTTGCCAAAACCAATTGATCCAAAGCTGATTTTGTTTGCTGCAGTTTTTCCGCACTCAAGGCGCTATTATAGTGTGCCAGGAAACGCATCTCTTCCAGATTCAAGGCAAGCTGGAACGCATCATAGGCCTGTTGATAATTTTCCAGTTTGTAGTGGGTAACACCGAGGTTGTAAAACAGCCTTGAGTTATTCAACCCCATATCGCGTGCTTTCTCAAATGCTGTTTTTGCAGAGCTATAGTCCTTTACCTTAAAGAATTCCAATCCTTGACTAAAGACCTCTTCTGCCGCAGAACTGTATTTGGGATATACTGTAGAACGATCTTGAGCGTACAATAGGCCGGGCATACCGCAAAAGTGTATGCTAATGATAAAAAACAGTTGGGATATGCGTTTAATTCTCAGAGGACAGTCCACTTCTATTGCAGTACATTTATTATTTTCGTGATTCTCAACTAGCTATTCTTGCGGTGGTGGAACGGTACCCCCTGTTATGGGTGAAGTTATAAGAGCATCCTCTATTTGCCTTCCGGGTACAGCGCCTTTCAATTCACTGATGGTGGCCATTTCATCAATGGCCGAATGGGGTATTTCGATTTTAAATGAGTCACCGGGAATTTCCTCCAATCCGATAACCCGCATGGTGACGTCGTCCAAATCCGCAGCTAACAGTTGGCCACTGCATAACAGGGCTATCAGGGTCGCTGCCTTAAGCCACTCGGTGTATCTTCTATTTTGATTTACCATCTTCATTAACTCATTCTAACTGTCTTCATCTATCTGCAAATCCTATCAAATCCAGTAAGCCCGCTAAACATGCTTTTGCCAAGACCTTAACAGAACTTTACAAGATCTTGACCAGACCTCAACAAAGCCTCAGGTTGTCCTGGCTGCCAACTGAATATGGTACTCCTTTTTCGCATCCCGATGCTCAATTTTCAACACGACCACCTGAGGTTTTTGCGCCTTGGATACCAAAGGTAAAGTCAGAATATTTTCACCTTTCCTGAGTTTACCCACCCAGGCGATTTTAGTACCCGCCGGATAGCCTTTGAGTTGAACCGACTCTGGTACCAAAATGGAAAACCGAACCCCTTCCAAACCTTGCGCTGAATGCAGCAACAAATGTAAATCATTGTTATTCTTCGCTTCCTGTTTTGCCACTACTACAGGAGCATCAACCAATGTGTGCTGCAACAACCAAACACTCACCACGGCCAGCATAATTGTTGCCGCCAGGCCCACACCACCAAAGAACCAACGCGCATTCTGGCGGTGGTTCTGCAGGCGCTGACGTATAATGCGATCCTTCAAATGTTGCGGTGCGGCAACCGACGCCATTTCGCTGAGTCGCTGCACTAACATTTCTCTTTGAAACAGTTCCTGACGACAGCGAGTACAGGTACTCAAATGGAAATTAAGCAAAGTGGTTTGATTCGCTGACAATTGACTATCAATATGATCATCAAGCAAAGCGATTGCGTCCACGCATTGCATCATGCGTCCCCCTTGACTTTCCTGCCGTTAATTTTCATTGCCACTGGTTTCCTTGCGAAGATTTTTACCTCTATGAACCACTACACCTTTCAATTTACCCAGTAACTTGTCCCTGCCTCGGTGCAACCGAGACTTCAATGTACCGATAGAAATGCCGGTTATTTTTTCAATTTCTGCAAACGTGTAGCCTTCCATATCGTGCAACACTAAAATGTTCCTTTGTTCCTTACTCAAAAAACTTAATGCCATGGTCACTTTCTTTTGTTCCTGATCCGCCTGAAGAGCATCCTCCGGGCCAATATCGTCACAAGCAATGGAATCTACCCAATACTCCGTTTTTTCCTGTTCCGTATAGCTGATCAATGTCACCGGTGAACGCTGATCTTTGCGCCACTGGTCCACAAAGGTTCGGTACAGTATTCGCGCCAGCCAGGCTCTCGGATTTTCCACATGACCGAATGTCATTTTCTTCATGTTCAAATTCACGAACACATCCTGCACCAGGTCCTCGGCGCCTTCCTTGGAACCGGTTAACCGCAAGGCCAATGAGTACATATCGTTGATGTATGTCTCAACCAGTTGTTCAAACGTTAATGCCATATTATTCTTTTATCTTTTCATTCAAACCCGCTCGGCACCATTCCCCACCGGACGGGAAAATCGTCAGGCTACATTATTGGCACGATCCCACCAACCGCACCATCAGTTGGAACACTGGGAGATCCGCCCACATTACCCAGATAATAAAATGGGTAGGCTTGAAGCGGAAACAGTATTCGCCCAAGAACAGTGGACAGCTCGCTCACTTCTGAAGCTTTCACACCGACATCGGATATACTGTATAAGAAGGTTTCGGCGCCGCTGGTCATAATCACAGACCGGCGTGCGGGCCCCCAATAATAGTATCTGTTGTCGTTGCAATAGATGCTATAGCCGGGTAACAAATTCACGTCAGGACCACAGTAATATTCTCTAACAAGGTCCGCGTGATCCACTTGACCCAATAGGGTAAATCCGTTTTGTGGTGATACGTTAAATGCCATTATTCCATTAAAAACCAATTGCGAATCCGAATAAGACACCGGTATTGCCAATAAATCCCGAGGTTTGTAGAAGTTGAAAGCCAAGTGGTTATATTGGGCTTCGCTCCATACCCAATTGGTATTTGATCCGGGAGTATATCTATGCAACAAGGCAGGATTGTCCATATCGGAAACATCAAACAATTGCAATTGCATTCCCGTGAGTCGAGTACCTTCTTGACCTCGCCCCGCGGTAATTAAATGATTTTCGTCGTAGGGATGGATGTAAGTACTCACACCGGGAATATGCAGCTCACCTCTTTTTTGCGGATTAGCCGGATCACTTAAGTCCAGGCTAAACAAGGGATCAATATTTCGGAAAGTCACTATGTAGCCTTTGTCGCCGATAAATCGGGAACTATGAATGGTCTCGCCCGGAGCCAATCCTCGCAACTCACCGTGTATGGTCATCGTTCCAGCCGTACCGGTGTTGGCTTGCGACAATACAAACACGTCATTTTGTTGCACTCGTTGCCATACACCGTCTTGTTGTATCCAATCATCCTCAGTTGTTGCAACTCTCAAATAGCCGTTGTGCTCACTGAAACTAAATTGGTTCAGGGTCACACCCGGCACCGTACCCATTGCGCTGAATTGGGGTTTTTGATCGGGCGATATACGAAACTTGTAGATAGCCGTTTGTGACTTAGTGTCATTGCCTTCCATCGGCCACCACCAGTTACGACTGCTGGCAGCCAGATACAAATGGTCGCTGCTGGCATAAGCTTGCCAGGAACTGTTTACGATGGCTGTGGCCCCTAAATTGCTGCCATCGGTATTGACACTGGCTACTATTTGTAAACCCAGGTTAGACTCCACACCAGGGTGTTGAATATCAGGACAGGACAAGAATGGGATTTCTTCGGTGATACCTGCCGCACTCACTCGGGTCGCTTTGGGAACTAACTCCGCGTCGCTCATATCTGCCACCAGAGTATCAATATGGGCAGCCAAATCCATTTTGGCTTGAACTACCTTTTCATTCGCTTCTATTTCCGCCACCGTTAAATTGGGATCACTGCATTGCAATTGTCTGACGTTATCCCAAAAGGCTTGCCGTAGCGTCCAGAAACCGGGGTCGTTATAAAGAGCTTGTGGACTGATGTATTCTCGCAAGACCAAATGTAGCCTTTCGTCAATGCGTCTCCCGGTTTGCAGATAGGCAGCAACATTAATGTGTTCGATCAATGTTGGGTTTTCCGGTGTACTGACATCGAAAAACAGAATTGCAGTCTCATCCGGTACCATGGGTTGACGAATGGCAATGCCATCCGACGGAGATGGGGTTCCGATATAAAATGGCTGATCATTCATCCCTAAAACGATCGCTCGTTGGTTGGCCTTATCCAGGAATAAATGGGTACCATGTAAACCCAGGTCTACTTCTTTTAAAGTGCTCAACTCAGTCGGCGGAAATCCTTTAGCCACCACCAAGTGTCTCCCGGTTAACATATACATAAAACCGTTAGCGTCTGCTTTTACTATATCACTTTCGTTAACGCCAACCTCCTGGTTATTGGTATCGGAAACACCGTCAGGTGCCCGATCCGCTAAGGTTCCTCCTGCAGTTCCTCCAGTAACGGGAGAAGCTTCAGGAGCCCCAATCATCGGGTTCGCGATCATGTCGTAACAGTAAGATAAATGTCGATAGATAGTGGTATTGCGTTTTAAAATGGAACGAGAAACATAGGATTTGAGCGAATCACAATTTTCAGGTTGCTGAAGAGCCAATATGGACATTGGCAATTTCGTCGGGTTTTTTGTACTTGTTTTAGAATCGTCACAGGACAACAGCAGCAATGCTGTGCCGGCCACAATACAAGCCGTGATACTGTTACGAATGGTTTTAGCTCTGGTTTGCCTGGTTTTTGCTCTAGGTATCATTGTGCCCCCCAATATTCCCATGTCCGGTCCCCTTGAATCAGTATATCAATAAGAACGAAAAATCCGTGAAAAAGGTTGCATCTTTTTTCAATTAGAGCCAAATTATATTTTCTATATATAACATAGACTTACATTTATTTCTCACAGCTGGATATAACTGTAATAGATCATTCAAACCCTCATCATACGGACTAACGATAAACCCTCAATACTTCCATAGCTGTGCCGATAGTGGTTAGTAATTCTTAATTTTGAGTGCCAAACCGGTCGATCATGAACAAACCTTTACTATTTTTAGTTCTATCGGGCTTGCTCAATACCAGTGCATTTGCTCAAACTTCACTGCAAAAACCACAGATTCTTTTAACGGACTCTACCCTAGCGAAAAACCAATGCATTGTGGAACAGGACTTTGCAGCCATTGGACCCGAAGATAAAGCTTTGTATGGATACAAAATTGTCATGGGTGACAAAACCCGGGGAGAGTGCGAACGGGCTTACGTGAACGCCGCTTTGTACCGTAAAGTTAATAATTCATACCAAAAACTGTGGGAACACGGCTATGTCGGACCGGCCCACTATGTATTCCTCAATCTCGTTGCCATACGTGATGACACGGTTCTGATCTATGATTACGCGGATGGTGGTAATGCCGGCCACTCCTACCAAGAAGCTTACGTCGTTTCAGATGCCGGTATGGTAGTGCGCATTGATGAAAGCGAAGTCAAGGTTTGGGTCAATTCACGTTTGCAAGACGGTCAACGGGTCATGTCCAACGGTGGCGGTATTTCCTACGACTCCGATGGCATCATTTTTAAAGCCAAGGTTTTCAACCAAGACGATAATATACGCCAACCAAGCGGTGGCGATTTGTTGGCGAGAATGCGCCTAGTAAAGTCCAGTTCCGGCTATCGTCTGGAGCTGCTCAATTCCTACAACACGGGCAAATCACAGGACTTGTATGAGCAAGGACTTAAGCAATATAAACGCAAACAATACCGAAAAGCCGTAAACTCGTTTAAGAAAGCCACCAAAGAAAATCCCAAGAACTGGAAAGCCTGGACCAATTTGGGAATGGCACTTCTCACACAAGGACAGTTTGTTAAAGCGGTGGACGCCTGCCGCAATGTTCTCAATAGTGATCGATCGGGCTCGGTGAACAAAGGTAACGCTGCGTACAATATGGGGCTGGCCTATGAAAAACTGGGCAATCTCACTGAGGCGTTATTCTATTATGAAATGTCGCATAATTTTGTCAAAAGCAAACACCGCAGTGCGTCCATTGAAAAAGTAAAAGCCAAACTCGCCAGCAGCCGCTGAACAACGGTTTCCATTCCCCCTTTGAGAGCACGCCTCCAAATGGAGGCTAAAAAGCCGTTCTGTCATATTTTGTCACAATCTATCGCCCTATTGTCACTAACGATTTCGTGTGTCTCTATATTTCCTGTGTTTAATTACTGTTAAGCAACCGCTCTTTCTATTCACAGTAAAACAGGAGACACCATCATGAAACTTAAACCTTCAAGCATTTTGAAAGCAAGCGCTTTTACCGTTCTACCCTTAGTGCTGGCCATTGGGTGTGCCGGAAATGGTTCCAAGACCTCACTTTCCATGAAATCGGAAAACATCACTGCTGTTGAAACTACCCAACATGAAGACCTGGTGAGCACCGAAACCTCCACCGTTAATGATTTCTCAGACACGGTTGCCATCCCCCAGGTCGAGGAAACCATTATCAACGATGCCATTGTCAGCGATACCATTGTCAGCGATACCATTGTTAGCGCCGAGGAAACCATCGCAGACATTAGCTCAGAAACAGCAGAGGAATCCGGCTTAATGGAAGTCAAGCTGTCACAGCCGGAACGGATCTTAACGGAGACACCGGAAAAATCTCGATTTCATTTTGACGCCAATCAAACCGAAATATCCGCTGATGATCTGGAAATATTACAGCAACACGCCACTTATCTGATGAACAACCCCGGCTTACACTTGGTTCTGGAGGCTCACTCCGATGCCCAAGGATCTGCCGCTTATAATTACAAGCTCAGCGAAAAACGCGCTGAGAAAGTTGTCAACATTCTGTTGCAATACGGTGTCAGCAGCGATTTGATTACCGTAAACAATTATGGCGAATCCTTTCCATTGCACGAGGAAAATAATTGGAAAGAAAACCGTCGGGTGGAATTTAAATACGAAGAAGCAACAGTACCGTCCGATTTAGTTGTCAGCTCCTATTAGTCTCTACCTAGTGTTCCGCCCACTCGCGGCGACCTGAGTTCCGCCCGCTGTTACAGCGGGCGGAAACGCTTTTTCTCTGCTAGTGCTTTTCCCCAACCTGTTTTCCTAATACCCGCAGTAGATGGAGCGAACAATGCCACCTGAATGTTGGGTGAATCAGCCTCTTTTCTCCCATCCATATATTGTTTATTTATCTTTTTTTAGGCAATCTTCTTTGAACGGATCGTCCGGCGGATAATCGGTGTGGCGTAAATGAAAAACAACATTCATGGACATGAATACTATGGAATGGACCGGGTAAATGTTTGTTACCCTGACGTTGTCGTGGATCAAGGCGTGGCCTACGCAGCCGATGACAAGGGTCGCTTGCTTTCTTTTGAATACGGAATCTACGGGCTGGACCTAAATACCCGGTTGATCCATGGTCGAGCTTTACAACGACTTGGGGAACAGTTCTTGATCGGTTCCATCGGCGGAAGAATCATGCTCAGTGAATAGATCTATTACACGCAATTGAAAATCTATTAGACCCCCGACCAATGCCTGGGGGTTTCTGTTTTCAACAAGACTATGGCAACATCACGTTTGACTCAGCCACCCGTGTTAATCCCAGTATTTCAAACCGGCGGTGTTGCTCCGCCCCATTCTGATCCACAATAGTCAGTCGGTATTTACCCGGTGTTAGATCTACGGCCATCTGGTGAAACACTTGGGTTTCTCCCAGGTATTCTTCGTTGAGATGCCAATACAAGGTGGCTTCGGAGTCTTTGTGCTTGGCTTCCAGCAGAGTTTTTTCCCGGCGTTCACCCAAATCCACGGGAATGTAGATTTGGGCTCCGACTTGCGGGGATAGAATTTCAAAAGTATTGAATCCCGCACTTACCTGGCGACAGTCGGCCCGAAAATCCGGCAACGGTTTGTAATCCAGATGATGATGTTTATAGTAAAAGGCCTGCACCGGGGGTAATACAAACCAGTTACGATGTTGCATGTTGGCGGTGCTTTCACAACGACTGTGAACCTGCCATTGACCCTGAGTATCCAAGTGCACTCGCTTAAAGCGACGGCTCACTTGTTGAAACGGTGCCTCCACCGGTGCCCATTGGGCTTCTGTCTGGCAATGCCCATTGGACAATAAGCCGTCTTTTTTACACACGCTCACTTGCTTAAGCAAAGCCTCGGGTTTGCTAAACCAGGGCGTTTGCGGCAGGCTGTTAAACACATCAAATAATAAAGGTGCTGCAGCGCTTAACCCGGTCAACCCGGCCTTGCCTTCCCCGTCCGCATTACCCACCCAAACCCCAACGGTGTAGCGTTGGTTACTGCCGATGGCCCAGGCGTCGCGTAAACCGTAGCTGGTTCCGGTTTTCCAGGCAATTTTTTGCGAACTGGAAAAACTGCGCCAATTGTTTTCCTCACCGGGTCGGTTCACATCGTTAAGAGCCTGCAGGGTCAGCCAGGCGGCACCGGCTTGAATTTCCCAAGGATATTGACCCTGTGTGTTTTGACTCTGTAATACTTTTGCTTGCAAATAGTTGCGATCGTAGTGGCGTTGGTCTTGTCGGGCTATATAAGCCATATTGGCGTACATCTGGGTCAGTTCCCATAAAGACCCCTCGGCACCACCCAGTATAAGGGTAAGCCCATAACCGTCCGGCGAGCGAAACAAAGTACTCATGCCCATGCGTTGTAAAAAATCATAAAACTTACCGATACCGTGACGTTGCAACATTAACACGGCGGGAATATTTAGGGAGCGCGCCAGCGCTTCTTTGGCAGGCACCGCACCGCGATAACTGCGATCATAGTTCTCCGGGCGATAGCCATTAAAACGAGCCGGCACATCGGGAACTAAGGATGTGGATACGATTTCACCGCTTTGCAGCATGCCGGCAAACAACAGCGGTTTTAGAATACTACCGGTGCTGCGAGGACGATGGATTAAGTCCACCGCATGACCTTTGTGTTTTCCGCTGGCGGGACTGTTACCGGCATAAGCCACCACTTCAAAGGAGCGGTTATCCAAAACCAGTACGGCCGCGTTGTGAATGCCCTGCGGCGCCAACCATAAAGCATGATTGGCAACCAAGTCGTTCAAGCGGTTTTGACGCGCATAATTGACGGTTGTTCGAAACTGCGATGTGTTGGGATAACGGGTTTTTAAGGTGGCCAATAGATGCGGTGCCAAACGTGGCAAAGGCCGGGGTTTTTGTACCAGGGGTTCCGCCTGTGCCAACTGCAATTGCATTGCGTCCAAAACGCCATTTTCCTGCAGTCGCTGTAATAAACGGTTGCGTTTTTGGGTTAGTTCATTGCGATTACGACCGGGATGCATGCTGGCGGGGTTGTTCGGTAAAACCGCTAACATGGCACTTTCTGCCCAACTCAGTTGTTGCGCACTGCGACCGAAATAACGCCAGGCCGCCGCTTCCAATCCCACAATATTACCCCCGAAGGGCGCGTTCGCCGCATACAGGGCCAATATCTCATCTTTATCGTATGACCACTCCAACCGCGAGGCCAGCAGCATTTCCTTGATTTTTTCCAGCAGAGTTCGACGCGGGTTCTTACGCGCCAACCGAATCACTTGCATGGTTAAGGTACTGGCACCACTGACTACCCTGCCCTTGTTGATGTTTTGACGCATAGCCCTACCCAAGGCCAACAGATCCACTCCCCAGTGGGAGTCAAAACGTTTGTCTTCAAAAGTTAACAACGCAGTCTTAAACTTTTGCGGCACCCGTTCCGTAGCCGGAAAACGCCATTGCTGATCTGCAGCGATGGAAGCCCCCAGCAGTTTACCTTCGCGGCTCAAGAGCACGGGAGAAACCGGGTCGTTAAACAGACCCGGCGGTAAACTCATACGCAAGCTGAACCCGTAAGCAAGCACGCACGACAACAGCGCGATTGCTGCCAAGGCAGGCAGTGTCAATACCGCTGTCGCTATGCGTACTTTAGGTAGTTTCAGCACCATGGCTTACTCTTATACTCTTTTGGCTCTTGCGCTTTTGCTTAGCGAACCACTTCCACCCACTGCCCCTTGCTGCGGGCTTGTTTCTTGGCGTCGTACATGTCTTCCACCAATATGCCCGGTAGATAGTATTTACCCGCATAAGCCGCATTAAACACAATGGTGAATACCTTTTCTTCATTGTTTTCCAGGTTGAAAAAGGTATAGACGCGATCATCACGAATATCGCGATAATCCATCGCGCTATTGAGCAGCACCGCGTCGTCTTCGCCGGCGGACATGCGTTCGTTTTTAATCTCCCAACCGGCCGGCAGAATATGTGACAAGGCCAGATTATCCAGCTTATGGCCGGCGGTATTGGTGACCCGCACTTCTATGCGCGCATCTGTTCCCTGTTTCAGTTGCTCTACGCTCAGAGCATCGCCGTTAGCATCGGTGTATTTTACCTGCAAAGCCAAACTGCGCTCATAGGCCTGTTCCGATCCGGCTTTGGGAATCCCGCTCATGTTCAGCGTCACAAACAAGGGGCGTTGATTGGGATTGCTTAAGCTCAGTTCCGTACCGGCGGTGGCGACATTATCCAAAGCGTGTTTAAGCACGGGCTTATTCCATTGCAGGCTTTGTTCTTGATCGCCCCAACGCTGGGTCAAACTCAAAACCTTGGAATCGGCATTGGCACCAGAACTGGCATCAGCATTAGCACCAACGTAGCGACCAATGGATGACAAAGCATAAGCGACAGATTGGGTGCTATACCAATGATCCGAGGCCAGGGATTTGGATATTTCCCGAATCAGTTGTAACGCCGCTTCATCCCGCTGCATCAACACCAAGGTATTCAAGGCCACGGCTTTGTCTCGCATGGCGGAACCAAAACTGTGATTGGGGTAGGAATAGTCGCTGAACTCCAAACCCAAGCGGTTAATGAGTTCCTCTGCCGCTTGCGGTTGTCCGGACAGCATATACGCCGCACCCAGATACCAGCGAGAAGTATCATTTAAACCGCTGTGTTCCCGCAACCGATTCATAGCGCCCAATTCAGCGCGATTGGCCAATGCCAGGGTATACAAACGATACGCTTGATCCAAAGCCGATTGATCATCACCGCTGGTCCAGCCCGCGGCACGTTGGGCCTGATTCGCGTACCATTTTTCCAACATGTCTCCGGGCATAAAGTAGCCGCGTTTTTCCGCTTCTACCAGAAAATGTCCGGCATAGCTGTTGGACCAGGAACTGTAACGCCCGCCTCCCGGCCAGTAATAAAAACTGCCGTCTGCGTGTTGAAACCGTTGAATCTTGTCGATCGCCACATGAATATGGTTGTCCACTCTATGTTTTTCCTGCTCATCCAGGCGCACAATGTCTTTTAAATACAATTGCGGAAACACGGAGGACGTGGTTTGCTCCAGGCACCCGAAAGGGTAGCGCAGCAAATACTTTAAGCGACTGTCCAGATTCATGGACGGCAGTGAGGACACGTCCATGGATATTTCATTGGTGTTTTCCAAACCAAAAGGCACCACTTTATGAGTCCAACTTTCACCGGGTTTTAATTCCTTATGTACATGCTGGGTGGTGGGTGGGTTGGGCGCTCTGACGCTGAGATGGATCTGCGCTTCCGCTTTGTGTTTGCCACTTTGAGCCAACACGCTGATTTTTCCCTTACCGATCTTGGCACCGGCGTGTAACCGCAGAAACCCGATTTGATCACCGGTTTTGTTGAAGGACAAAGAAATCTTGTCCTCACCGTTCACGGAAAAATAGTCGTCGGTTTTGATCTGCACTTGCACTTGTTTTACCTCAGGATCACTGACAAACACAGAAACCGGTAAGGTAAAGTCCTCTTCAGCACCAATCACCCGTGGCGCCGTGGGCAATACCATGACCGGTTGGCGTACATATACGGATTTATCCACCAAACCGTAGCTGCTGTCATGGGCCGCGACCACCATCAATCGCACCGCACCAATGTATCCCGGCAATTTGATGGCATGATTGGCACTTTCTTTGGCCTTAAGCTGAAAGGGACCAAAAAACTGCACCACCGGTGGGAAACGACGTTTTTCTTTGGCCTCTTTATCAGCACCGTCCTCACCGCCGCCCAGGGCCAGCAATCGTTCCAAATCACCGCCATAGGCGTTTAAGACCTGGTCATACAAATCCCAAGTGGTAATTCCCAAGGCTTCTTTTTTATAAAAATGTTGGTGTAAATCGGGCGTTTTAAACGCGGTTAAACCCAACAAGCCCTCATCCACCATGGCCAGAGTGTAAGTCATGGGTCGACCTTTGGCTTCTGAGACAGACACATCCACCTGGGCATGGGGCGCCCATTCATCGGCGGCTTGTAGTTGTGGCTCTAAGCGAGTCTGCGGATCATTCACTTGGATCGGCACAACACCATAAAGGCGTATGGGCCGGTCGTTGTTTTTGTCCTGGTGCGGCTGAATCAAAGTAACACTCACATAGACATTGGGCGCCATCGCGGCGGTCACCGGTACTTCAAAACGATTTTTGTCTTTAGACAATTGCAACCAACGCTGTTGCAAAATATGGCTTCCCGTTTCCAGACTCAATAAGGCTCGCCCTTGCGTCGCCGGCGGCAAGTTAATTACGGCGGTTTCCCCTACCTGGTATTGTTGCTTCTCTACCGACAGATTGAGCACACTGGCACCGGGACCGGATTGTTCCTGGGCGCGCCCGGCCCATCCCGGCCAGTCGATATAGACGATTTTACCGGTGCAGTGTTTGCCGCCGGCCTTGGAACGATCAGCGGAACGATTGCTGGTACCAGCGCTGTCGTCCTTGTTACAGGCTCGCACCAGGTAACGGCCCCAGTCCGGGTATTTGATGTTCAGAGTCCACTGACCTTTACCGTCTTTATCGGTGCTGATACTGCCCTGTTGCAGACGTTGATGTTGACTGGCGCTGGCATATTGGGCCAGAGAATCTGCACCTTTTTCCCACCACCAGCGCCAATGGATTTTGTACAAAGAGACTTCCACATCTTTTACCGCCACAGGGTTGCCTTTGGCATCCAGGGTGGCGATTTCCACCGCATGATCCACATCCGTTAACAGCATGCCGCGGCTGGGATCTCCTTTGGGCAGTTTGACACCCACGTACTGATTAAAGGGATGATACGTAAAACGACTGGAACTGGTACTAAAAGCCCCGCTCTCTTCAAATACGCGGGTGTTAAAATAGGCATTCAACATTCCCGGCGCATCACTGCGGGTTTTGAGTTCTTTGTTAAAATTTAAATAGCCTTCTTGATCCAACACCCCTTCCAAAAAGCTCAATGTGCCTTCATTGAACTCGCGTACCGGATCGTCAAAATTGAAGTCTTGAAATCGTCCGAATCGAGTGGTGGTGGGCGCAAACCGAACCTCTATGTCCGCTTTGAGTCCGGCGGCCGTGGCACCGTGCAGCCATTGCGCAAATAGCTTCCCTTCGATGGCCCCGTCATTGCCCACCAAGGTTTCGGAAGGCATTTGCAGCTCCATTTTCAAACGATTAGGAACCACCGTTTCAATTTTCAGTTTCTTGGTAAATATGCGACCGCCCAATTTGGCTTGGGCTGTCCAATTGCCCGTAGGTGCCTGCGTGTCGGTTGTAAAACTAAAGCGATAAAACTTGCCGACTGGCGAAGCATTATTCAATTGCTTTACCAATTGGCCCTTGGGGTTAATAAGACTCAGGGATACCGGATGCTTTTCCGGCAAGAGTTTTTGTTTGTCTTCCAGCACGAAAGTGAGATGGACCTCGTCCCCCGGACGCCACACACCGCGCTCCCCATAGATAAAACCCTTAACGCCTTGTTGCAGTTTGTGACCACCCACATCAAAATGACTCACGGGTAAAGCCGACCCGCTGCTTAATTTGAGATAACCCACTTGATCGCCTTTTAGGGCTTTGGCGTAAAAAGGCGTAGCGCTGTTTGTTTTATTATCTTTAACGATAGCAAAACCATTGTCATCGCTGCGTTGCGAACGGATCTTGTTATTTTGGAAGTTATACAGTTCGATATTAACGCCGGACAGGGGTTTTGCTGTACGTAAATCCGTAGTCGTCAGGTGCATAACGCCGGATTTATCCCGCTTGGCGATGATACCAATATTGGATGCCATAAAATTGCGAGTCGCACTCACATTGTTGGCTAATTGGTAATAGGCATCTTTACAGGGATTGTGTCGGTCGCGCCAATCGTTTTGGGTATTCTGGCCAAAATAGGTTTCGGCAAATTCCCAATTGCTGGACTCTGCAACATTTAAGTCCTCGTAGTTGGTAAAATCCGCTTCTTTACGCACTACCTGATTGCTGTCTTCCTCGGGACAACTGTAAAGCGAATTACCGCGATTGATGGATAAGGTCAAACGGAATAAACCACCCGGATGTTTTTTCAATAAATCCGTAGCATCCAGAGAATAACGGTTCCAACTTTCCGGTTTGGCATCGGTGAGCTTAATGGTCTTGCGCCAGATAAAGCGACCGACCCGCTCCAACTCGCTATTGCCATCCAACTGATTGGACTGCAAGAACTGGCCGATGTTTTGCTCATAGATACGAAACGCCGTAACCTGAACCGAATGCACGTTCATGGCTTCAAACGGAATGGCCAAAAACTTGTTTTCCGGCAAAATCACACCACGACCGGAAAACTTTACCTGCGGTTTTTGGCTGGTAAAGTTAAGACTGGTACGAAACACACTGCCCAGCTTGTCACCGTGTTCGTTTTGGATAGCGTCCCCCACTTCCAGTGCCACAGCCCCCATAAGGGTATTCCCTGGATATAGCGTGAGAACATTAGCCTGTACTTGGGTGGTAAACGGCCCCTCCAAGCGAATGTGGTCTTTAACATTTTGCCTGGGATTCAAACTGTCCGAAAACCGCACCTCAATTTTTTGACTGCTGCCGTACACCACCTTGGCAAAGGTCACTTTAAACACCCCCAAAGCCGGAACACTGATATTGCGCGAACCCGAGGTGGCAACGCCAATGGGGCCTCCTTCCCATTGCAGTTTTATTTCAGCGGGTTCCTTGGCACGCTCAACGGCTTCTAAGGTAAATTCGTGATGTTTCTGGTCTTCGTTGTGAACCCAGGTAATCGCTAAGGCTTGCTGATTAAAACGGGCCTGCAGCATTTTCTCCACAGCCGAATCCGAGACAATATCCGCCGTACTCAAACGCCCGCTGACCACCAAATGATTCTTTTTACCCGATTGAGCTTTTAAACCATCAATGTGGATTTCATAGTTTTGGCTGATGGTGGAAACGGCAAAAGTGTATTCTTTTAATTGCTTGGGAATACTATCCAAACCGTCGGTATTGACCGTTACGGTAAATCGTTTCCCCGACGGCAGAGCCGCATTGGGTTTTATCTCTATTTCGCGCGGATTGATAAAGCGCGCTTTGAACACTATGCCCGGCTCAATTCGAATTCGTTCTTTGACCGGGGTGTTGAGTTTATCTGCGGCGACCACATCATGAACAAAACGAATGCGAATGGGGTCTTTTACGGAAATTTGACTGCTGCTGCGAGCACTGACGTATTCGCTCCACACCGGGTCTTGGGTCACCGACTGGGTACTTGTGTCAGGCCCCAAGTAGCTCACCAAGGCAAACAAAGCAGCCAAAAGCCCAACAATGGGAATCAACATCAAATAGTTGGTTTTACCGGGTTTGGCAGCCGGACTGCCGGGTTGTTCTTTACCGGATTCGTTGCCGGGATCGTCAAAACTCATACTCTTTTCCTTTTTAGCAGGATTACGCAGGGGGCGTCGCTGTTTTAGTTTAACGCTTAATTTCTCTTTTTATTTCTCTTTCAATTTCTCTTAGGAAAGTCTATGCAACGATTGTGGCAACTTTGTGGTAAAAACTGATGAAATTGGACGAAATCTGTCAATATTCTGGCGCTGCGTGGTTAAGAATAGTACAAATACAGTGTGGCACTGTCGTCGCCCAACCACCCCAATGCAAGCCGGTCTAGAACAAAAACACCGGATTCTCAAAAGCTACTCGGACATAGCTTGTCCCGGCTACCGCGCGGTGCCTCCTGCCAGATCCCCTGCCCACACATCGACATAGAAGCGGATTAGTCTACTTTCTAAGTTGCGGTTATCTCAACATCCGGGTCGATCTATTTTGGTTTTTAACGGCACAGTAACCACCACCCGCCTCCTCTCTTTTTGCTTTACTCATTTAAGAAAGTAAAATAGTATTCAACAATCTTCATATAAAAATAATTAGAAACATTTCATTTCAGCCGACGCAGTCAAGTGCTCTGTATTGTCAATACGGGCACAAATAGCAATCAAGTTTCGGCGTGTCTTTCGTATCTAAATAACACGTCTTTTGTTTTAATTTTTAGGTTTGGCCTGTGACGGGTGGGTTGTCTTGCTCGTATGTGCCCAGGCTGTGTGAAAAGTGTTTTTACACAGCCTGTGCCTAAAGCCGACACTCAGGAATTGGTGTTGAGGTTGGAAACTTCGAACCATTGCAGACAGTCAGGTTGTAGTAATCCATTAGCAAACAAGGAACAAATTAGATGAAAATATTTCTTATTATTCTATCAGTTATCCTTGTTTGTGGTGTCTTCACGTACACTTTGTTCAACAGAGATTCTGATCGTGTAGTTTTAACTTTTGCTACGGCAATGCTGATAGGCACACTGGGCTTTATCACTAAAGAGTCAATTTCAAACAAACAAGAATCTTGGTCGAAATCTATACCCGTGGCAGTATTTTACGGGTTACCGAGCTATAGGCCATTAAATCTTAGACTTCCCTATTCATTTGACCTTAACGTCTGCACACAAAATATCGACCCTAACGACCTTCCGAAGAAAAGCAAAGAAATCATCGACATCAATTTTGGGAGTAATAAGTATTTTGATGCGATTCAGTATATAGTAATTAAATCAATCTTCGAAAGATTTCATAAAAGCTGGAATGTAATTGCAAAAAAAACTCGTGCTCCAAATGGAGTCACACTACGCTGGCAGAGAATAGAGGAGAAAAAAGGTAAAGTTATTAAAATAAAGGAAATTTACGATTCAATTCCGGATAATTATTTTGTAAAAAAGGGACTATATGAAGACATACCTAAGCCGTTCGGCGGCGAAGCAACTTTCCCACCTGATGTTGCCATATCTGTTGAATCAGAAGAAGGTAGCAATACTTTATCGATTCTCTTTGACACAAATTATGTAACTTTGCATATCAGAGTGTCGGAGTCGCAATCCAGTATCGGTATAGGTGAATATTCGAAGTTGTTTGGTATCACCCCAGCTACTGATAGGACAAATAAATCTGAAGGGGACAAATTTGGCAACTCACTTTTTTATATTGATGCGGAATACAAACAAAACCTTTGGCTGAATGGTCATCCAGAAATGGCGAAGCATCGTAACTGGGCTAATGCAATTGTTGAGCTTCTTGATGATAAATTTAACTACGAATCTATTAGAGAAGAGCACCTAAGGCAATTTCAGCTTTTTGGGGCTGACGCAATTCGGGAACTCTAGATATCTACGTTTTTGTGAGTGTCCGGTTATGGTCGAACGCATAAGTATATCTAGACTTACTAGCTATTTTTTGTAGACCGGAATTTCGGGCGGAGGAAGAATATATTGAAAAACGCGCGGTATCTAAAACTAACGTCATATGCCATGTTTTTGGTTGCCTTATTCGTTATTACCATACCTGCTGATGCGGGAGGTAACGGTAGTATTTCAAGCCTTAGACCGCATCCAAAATTTTTGAGTTTTCTAAAAAAACCACCCCTACGTGAGATAGAGGAAATAGAAGGGACTTGGATTCTGAAAAATATTGATGCGATAAAATTACGAGCTGATTTGGGCAACAACCCATTGGAAGGGTTTCCCCGGTGGAATCGACAATTACGATCCATAAAATATTCGATTAATAGCGTACAAATAAGATGCATGCGGTCGTCTAATAAATGTTATGAAGCGATTGCGTCTGTGAATACAGATGAAATTAAATATTCAAAAGCACCACCATTGTTGGATGCACGAGTTAACATTTGGGAAATACAGGATTATAGCGATAGCCAAATAATCGCAACATATGATGATGGGTGTTACGACTATACTGTCACAATTAGTATACACGAAGAGACAGCGCAGAAAGTTGGGATAGCACCGAAAAATAGTGCATGTCATCGTGGATTTACCAATAATACAGTTGTATATGAATTGGGTGGTGGAGAATCACCGATTAATTACATGTTTGATTCTTCCTCCACCTCTACACCAGGGCTTTGAGGTAAGCAACAAAGCACTCTCAATTGGAGTCCGCTACTGGCCGAATGTGTAGGTAGAATTATATGAACGAAATGGAAGGTGATTTACTAGAATTAGCTGCTGAGGGTGAATTTGATGTAATAGTCCACGTCTGCAATTGCCAATGCCAAATGGGTAAAGGGATCGCTTTGACAATTAAGAACAACTATCCTGAAGCCTATGCAGCTGACTGTAAAAACCGAAAAGGGATCTAGGGAAAAATTGGGTGACTATTCACATGCCACAGTAAAAGGGACCGGAGCAGAATTTACCATCGTGAATGCGTATACTCAGTTTCATTGGCGTGGTGTTGGAGTAAAAGCGGACTATGATGCGATTAGAAAAGTTATGAAAAAAGTAAAAGAAAATTTTTCAGGTAAAATAATTGGTTATCCGCTCATTGGGGCAGGCCTCGCAGGTGGCGACTGGGAAGTTATAAAGGATATCATTAATAAAGAATTAGATGGCGAAAACCATACATTGGTGAGGTTCAAACCGTAATCATACCTTATCCGACTCAATTGGTACCACTCCAGATAAGGCAGCTATAGTTTTAGTGAAATGTCCGCTATTGGCCGTTGTCGTCGGCATGACGATTGCAAAATATTCATGCTATCCTTTAGATCGGAAACAGGTATAGAATATATAGGAATAATACATGTTATTCAAAATAACGGTGGCAAGCCGCAAGCATTTCACTAAACGACTGTTACCGACTGTGCTATTTATTACTGCTAGTCTTATTTCAAACACCGCGTTTGCTGAGAAACTAAATGGCTTGTCGGATCCAAACAATCATGAACAAGTTCAGCGTGGCCTAAAGGCTTATATGCGTTTTTGTTCATTGTGTCACGGTAAAAATTTGGAAGGTCAACCAAATTGGCGTGTTCGAAAACCCAATGGAAAACTTCCCGCACCTCCACACGATGAAACAGGCCACACCTGGCATCATTCCGATATTGTTTTATTTGAAATTACTAAGTTCGGTTTGATACCGCCAAATGCTCCAGAAGGTTATAAAAGTGATATGCCTGCCTGGAAGGACACTTTAAGCGATAGTGATATTTGGGCAGTATTAAGCTTTATTAAAAGCCGTTGGCCCGAGGAAACACGAAAATATCAACAGCAGTTCAATATTGCTAAGTGATTGAATTGATTGATTAGCCGTGAGTAGTTGTTTTACTAAATATCAAACTCGTATATTGTGCGAGTCAAGACTAGTAATGTTGTTTTGAAAAAAAACGGCGGTCCGCTTTCGGTGTAAGTGTCAATTCTCGCTCTTTTGCCTGAGAGTCTGGTTATGGTCGATGACAGCTGTTTTCTCAGCTTTCATAAAACGCGTTGCCAACTATATTCCTCATTATTGGTTAAGCAGTGTAATCTCTGTTAGTTTGCCCTGCAATTAAACCCTTTGCCGGGTAATTTCTCTTTAGGATTTCAGACTTTTCAGTCCATAGAATGGGTAATAATGCGAGATATTTCCGATAACCGATTTTTTGAGTGTAGCGTAATTGGATGATCTGATCCAAGCAACTTTTCTCTCGTTTCAAAAGATTTTGTAAAAAGATTTTTCGCTTTTGTGCGATTCCCTGCGCCATATAAAGCCACTGCATAGTTTTCCTGTAGTTCAGATACAACCAGGGTAATTTCACCATAGGTTCTAATGCTAGCTTTCAATGCATAATCAAATCGTTGAATGGATCTTGTGTAGTCCCCCTGTTTGGCTAACAAAATTGCTATATTTCCATTTAACATAGCCACGTCAGGATGTTTTTCTCCAAAGGCTTCTATATTAATTTGCAATGCTTTTTCATAGTACGAAAATGCTTTCTCCAACTCGCCCATAGAATCCCAGCTGACTCCCAGATTAGTGTAAACTGCAACTAAATTAGGATGTTTTTCACCAAGATTTTTGATCGTGATGGTTTCTACTCGGTTTAAATAATCAATGCTTTTTTCATATAACCCTTGATATTGAAAAATTACGCTCATATTTAACATATCGTTAGCGACAAGAGGATGATTTTCACCGTACAATTGTGTATCGAGCGATAGCGCTTTTTTATAATAGGACTCACCACTCGAATAGTCCCCTTTTTTTGTATACGCCGTACCAATACTACCGTATACCATACTAAGACCAGCGTATTTTTTTCCAAAACTTTTTACCAATAGGGTTCGTGCTTTTTCTCCATATTCTATAGCGCGATCAAAGTCTTCCATAGTTATAAGAATATTCGCCAAATTGTTCCAATCTATTGCCACATTAGGGTGTTCTTCTCCGTAGTTCTTCAAATCACTCTTCAGAGCCTTAGTCAAATAATCCAGGGCTAAATCATAATTCCCCTTCATGTTCCATGCATTACCAATTGTTGTCCACATGAGCGCAAGTGATGGATGGTCCATACCGTAAATGGATTCAGTGTTTTGTACCGCCATTTCTATGTACTTTATCGAATTATCGTAGTCACCTAATTCATACATACTGTTTCCCAAATTAACTCTTGTTTTGGCAACCAGTGGTAGATTGTTGTTACCATCGGCCAGTAAGATAGATTCTGCTTGCTTGAGTAATTCTATGGCCTTACCGTGATTGTTTTTTATAGTCCAATAAAGTGCTAAATTGCCCAAAACAGCAGCAGTATGCTTTGGTTTACTTGTTGTGGATTCCTTGTATTTCTCTTCGCTTGCTTCAATAAAAGAGAGGGCTTTATCTGGCTCTTTGCGATCTAACCATATACTGCTTATGTTCAAGAAAGAGTTTGCCATATTTAGCTGCAGAGTATTTGAGTTAATAGGGTTATTGCCGACTATTTCTGAATATACTTCAATAGCTGCTTGAAAATGATCCAGCGATTTTTCGTAATCACCGAGCTCTTTCCACACCACTCCAAGGTTGTTTCGCAGATTAGCTATTTGCGAGTGGTCAGCGTCATTCTGCAAATATTTAACTAGTGCTGCCTCAAAATATGAAGCAGCCAGTTTGTAGTTACCGGACTCAAAAGCTTTGTTAGCCCTCTTTGCCAAATTATCGGCTTCTTCTGTTGTCGCATGTTTATCGTTGTCACTAGTAATTATTAACGCTACTGTAATGAAAATAAGAAGCACGGAAATTGTTTTTGAAATGGCGTGTTTTTTAAATAATGTGCGCAGCATGTTAGCACCTTTATAGTGAATAACGACGTAGGGTGAGTTGGTATTTGAATAGCATAGCATCTATTTAGATACTTACTTACTATGCGAAACTACCGCATAATAATTAACTATTTAAACATATGAAATTGGCTTTTGGCCGACAACAGACCCTACGCATCGTTGTTTTCAGCCTCGTACCCGTTACCCCTGGATAACGAGTCCCAAAAGGACCTCCAGTGATATGATAGAGTGGACTAAATATCAGAGGTCACGCAACCTGTACATAGGTTTGTGAAATACTCAACATCCTCGGTTTTTCTGTCTCATTATTTCTGTTTGTCTCCGATCAGAGACACACCCTGTCGAAAACAACAGTTCTAAAACCGTATAATTACTATACTATTTCATAGTGACGCAATGATTGTGGTTATTTACATTCTATAAGGAGATAATCAATGACTCTTTTTTCCCGAGCAGTATATTTTTGTTCCTTTTTCCTTTACGCATTTGCTTCTCACGCTACTTCTGCTGGTGTCAGTGTGGGATCTGAATGTGAAGCGTTAAATGAAGATCAGGTCAATGTACAAAAGTGGAGCGGTCAGATCGTTTCATACAACACTAATACTGAAGTATATTGTCCGGTCCAAAGGGAAGTATTTGCCGCTGAAACACTGAATCTAACAATGACGGTGGTGGATAACACAAGCGCTGATACTTCCTGTACCGCGTACAGCCAGTACCAAAGCGGAAGCCTATATGCCTTTACAAGCGCAAGTACGAGTGGTACGGGAACTAAGTATATTGGCTTTTCAGGTCTCAGCATCCCATTGAATGGAAGCGTTTATATTAAATGCAATGTTCCTTATTCACACCGTATTGTTCAATATCGCTACAATTAAGCAATAAAGGGAGTATCACCCAATGTCGCGTTCTTTCGTTTCTTACCTTTCGATAGCCGCTTTTGTTGTCTCACTGGTGACATTAGGTGTGCTTTTCTCCCAAGAGAATTCACAAAGCGTCGTGCCTTCACAGCACGCCGCGCCCTCTAACACCGGCTATTCGTTGGAAAATGGAGGTAACAATGAACACTACTTAGCGATAGCAGAGAAACAAGATCAGTTGACCGATCAAATGATGGAACTGCAAGCCAGAACAAATCATTCGTTAGAGCAAATACGTTCACTGATTGACTCGCTACCGAAAACTCAAGACCTTGTATCCTATTCAGCTAAGTCAGAAAGCACGGTTAAAACAGCGCTGGCACCTACCCAAACACAAGAAGAAGAACAATTACAAATCCAGCAACGTTTCGATAATTTAATAGATGAATTTGAAAACCAGGATCGTGACCCAAATTGGAGCGATTCGGCGAGCAGTGCTATTCTATCGATTGTGAGCAGCGATACATTTCCCGGCACCACGGTCGGTTCTACGGAGTGTCGCAGCACACTATGCTTTTTGAATTTCAACCATGAATCGAAAGAAACTATGGATAAATTCATCCAAGATTTTCCTTCCAGACTAGGTTGGCAACAATCTTCCGGCCAAATTCAAGTAAAGAGCGATAATGGCCTGTTTAGCACCCAAATAGTGATAACTCGACCGGGACATGAATTGCCTCAGAATCACAATGGATGATTTTGTAGCGCATAAGAGAGCGTTGGGGTCGGACCAAAGGGTGTGAACTTCTTGGTTGCCGCTGTGTTTCCACTGTTATAAATCTGCCCCTGATTTTTTGCGCTAACATTAACCTACAAATGTAACGAGAGACCGACACCCTCGACTGTATATATTTTAGCCAGCCTTCCCAGGCCTCCAGTTTTTCCACTGACACCATCTGTCTATAAGCTCAATTTCCGTTTTCGAATTTGAAAGTATAGCCTGTGAGCTGTTATAAAGTAAGAAACTCAAATAATCGTTTCCAGTAGCAACCATGGAAAATAAACAACTAGTTTTTAGTCGTTAAGCTAAGGAGGGAAAATGGGAGATCCGGCAACAGATCGTGCTTCTAGAGAGATATATTCGACAGACGAAGTGCTTGCATATATCTAATCGAAAAACATTGTTCCTGGAACGATATTGTGGTCGACTGATGTAGCATTGAACGAAGATTCAATTCGTTCCGGAGGGAAAAACGCCCCAGGAGCAGATTATTTACGATGGTTTGATATAGGGGTAGATACACAAGAAGGTAGGATCGAGGAGCAAGACCTGGATAGTTTTACCGTAAAACCCGGCCAAGGTTTATCAATGTTTATCAAAAAAATGTTTCCTAAATCTTTTGTTTGGATTGGTCCAGGACCGATGACCGGCTCTGCGAAAAAAGCATACAAAAACACCTACTCCAATGTTAGAAACAATTTTGGTGGAAAATAGAACACGGTCAATCCATCCCGGCAGGATTGGAACTTGTCTATGACGGAAGCCACCGGGACATTGCACCTTAACCGTAAAAAGCGAAAAAACCGTCAGGGCATTCCTGGAACTTGTTGCATTGATTAATTTTGAAAAAGCAAGTTCAGACGTATTTGGAAAATAACAAAATCAGAGAGAAAATATGAATATAGACCTTAGCCCAAAGCAGCTTAACTACGTGCTAATTTCATTAAGAAGACATCTCAAAGAGTTAACAGACCGTGACGATGAAGAAATGGGTGACGATTACCACGACATAATGGCCATAGAGGATATCATTGAGCAATTAGAAAATATTC
Organism: Gammaproteobacteria bacterium; assembly: GCA_029882975.1. Lineage (NCBI taxonomy): Bacteria > Pseudomonadati > Pseudomonadota > Gammaproteobacteria > Gammaproteobacteria bacterium. Next base: position 35,166 of record JAOUJW010000022.1, on the reverse strand, counting down.
AAAAACAAAATATCAGTGCGGTATGATGTTTACTTGTTCAGCTTTAAGAGCAAGGGGGGCAGTAGTAAGTCCGTCGATGATTTGAATATTACTTTATTCTATAAGAGTCCGCTATTGGTGGACAATGGCCCTATACAGCTTGCACGTAGCTTAAGCAAATGGCTCAAACCACTCGCTTCACAACACTGGCGAACCCATCTGATGTCCCCGTTTGATAGTTCAATCCCGCTCCGCAATCACCACAGCCCGTACCGGTGCCGGATACCCTTCCACGGTCTTGGTATGATCTTGTGGCTGCAAATAATCCTGCAACGATTGAAACGTCATCCATGCAGTACTGCGTTGTTCCTCTGTGCTGGTGACATTGACATCCGCTAAACGTACATTGTTGTAGCCGCAGCGGCGCAGCCAGACTTGTAATAACTGTGTACTGGGAATAAACCATACATTGCGCATTTGGGCGTATCGGTCTTGAGGGACTAAGACCTCCTGCTCACCCGCTTGGATGACCAGGGTTTCCAATACCAATTGGCCGCCGGGGCGCAGCAAAGCCTTGAGTTCCAGTAAATGATCCAATGGCGAACGACGGTGGTACAGCACGCCCATGGAAAACACCGTATCGAATAAAGGCTCTTTAGGGACCTCATCAATTCCCAGAGGTAATACGGTCACACTGGAGCTGTTGATATAGTGTTGTAAGGCCTGATACTGCATCACAAACACCAGGGTGGGATCTATGCCAATGACGGTTTTGGCGCCGGCACCGGCCATGCGCCAGCAGTGATAGCCGTTACCGCAACCCACATCCAATACCCGTCGCCCTTTTAAATCGGCAATATGATGTCGTACCCTATCCCACTTCCAGTCGGAGCGCCACTCGGTGTCTATGTGAACACCAAATAAATCAAAGGGACCTTTGCGCCAGGGATGTAAGTGCATCAATTGCTGTTGCAAACTTTCCTTGCGAGGATCCGTGCTGTCCAGTGCGGGGCCCAAACGGACGCTGTTGTTTAGCTCTAATTCGTCCAGGGATAACGACGGTAGTTGCTGGATGGCATCCGCCCATTTCGGTACGTCACCGTGAGATTGCAGTTTTTGTTCTGCCAGAGGTAATACGGACTCTGCCCAGGATTGCAGCTCCGGTTCGCCCAGAGCCGTGAAAAATTTTTCGTAATCCATCATACGCTGGATTTTATACCGGCGCTGGATTTAATGCCGACAATCGTGGCGAAATTAAAACACTGACAACACACATAGGCTTGATGAAAACCGGCGTCTTTTAAGCGCTGTTGGTGCACGTCGAGACTTTCCGGTACCAATACGTTTTCCAGTGCCTGTCGTTTTTGACTGATTTCCAAATCGCTATACGCATTGGCTTTCTTGAAGGCGATGTGCATTTGCTCTTGGAACTGTTGTTCCTCGGTTTGCGTAAAAACGACTTTTTCGGTAATCACCACGATGCCACCGGGACGCAGTCCTGTATGGATTTTTTTCAAAATCTGCAATCGTCGCTGTGGAGGAATAAATTGTAAGGTTAGATTCAGAACCACTACCGATGCATTGTCGATGGGTACCGATTCAATATCGGCACATAGTAGCTGAACCTGTGTATTTTCTCTATTTTCCTGCGCCTGGTCTTGATCATACCGAGCAATATGCTCCCGACATTTTTGAATCATGGCCTGGGAATTGTCCACGCCGACAATGATCACGCCCGTTTGGGAAATACGGCTGCGCATGGCCAGCGTAACGGCTCCTAAAGAACACCCCAGATCGTAACAATAGCTGTCCGCTTGAGCGTATTGTTCTGCCAACAAACCGGTCATGGTTAAAATAGTATGGTAGGCAGGCACGGAACGGCGCACCATATCGGAAAACACATGAGCTACACGCTCGTCAAACTCAAAATCCACAATCATATCACGGGGAGCAGCGTAGACCCTGTCCTCGCCCGGTTGCTTTTGCTTACTCATGACACTATTTGATTCATGACAATACCAAGGGGCTTGGAACTCAGGGTTCCAAGCGTCTCTGAAAAAGAAAGCAATGATATAGACAGGCGTGTGCTTGAATCAAGGTCCTTAAGATAAACCCAGGCAAACCCGGGCAGTACTTTGCCGGCAATGTAAAGGCAAGTCTTTGTTTTACTGATATAAATCCAGGCTTTAGAATTCCATTCTTAATCCCAGGGCGCTGCCAATGTCCCGATAGTTATTACGCAGTTGGGTGGTATCCACGCGAAGGTAAACCATTGTTCCGCCGGGAAATAGCAAATTGGCGCCGTATCCTATTTGAGCATAATTCATGTCTTCCGCGTCACTGGAGAAAACAAAACTACCGGCTTCCGGTGCCGCCACCAAATAACCTGAAAAACGCTCGCCATCGCCTTTGTACAAATAGTGGTAGGAGAAATCCAGTTGATGATTAACGGCACCCCAGGGGAATCCCTGAGCGTAGGAAAATCGGGAGGTTAAAACGGATTTCGCCTGCTCATTGATGTGTTCATCAAACCCAAATACCAGAGGGTTACTCAAATTAGCGCTGCTCTCCGCATACGCAGCTATAGTGGTTTTTACGTAATTAAACGTCTTTTCTATGGACATGGTCAGCGGCCCCAAATTGGCTTCTACACCTACCGCTAAAGTTAAAGCCGTCATCCAGGAATCGGTTTTGCCTACTGCCACATCGACAATGGAACCAAAATTCGCGTTACGGTTGGATTCCAAATTTATAAAAGCGTTATTGATTACAACATCAAAATAACTGCCTGGCGTCATATAGAAACTGCCGTAAAGAGAATTACTGAACCCGGAAGACAACAACTCCCCGGAATTAAATGATAAATCCAATTCCGATTTACCGTAGCCAAATGCAATACCCGCCACCCCGGCAGAACCAAAAGTCAGATCCAAACCGCCGTTAAAGTTTTGGCTGAGAAAATCAAAGCCTTCTTCCCGAAGAGTGGGGTTCTGCGATCCGCCGCGGTTGGAATTATCAATGTACCAACTCATACGTGATCGACTCAGGAAACTGTCACCGCTTGCGGCCCCTCCACTCTGGCTTGTGACCAAATTGGCGATTTTTGGACTGCCTTCACCGTAAACGTCGGGTATGCCGTCGTCGTAATGTTTAAAAGTCAATGCGCCACTACTGGAGTATTTCATAGCCTTGCGCAAAGTCGCTAAACGTCGACTGACGCTTTCCAATTGATCCAGCACCAGCTCACTGCCCTGTTGCAGCTGAGCCGCCAGTTGATCCGGGGCCAGTTTACCCAACACCTCGCGACGATCTTCCACGGGGAGATTTTGAATAACCGTCCATTCCGCACAAGCATTGCTTGGTCGAGGGTCCTGGTTGCAAATATCATCAAGCATGTGACCAATAGCGTCGTATACTGTGTAGCCTGCGTTTTCGAGAGAACCCACCAGGATATTCACAACACCTACCTCAGGTAAATTGTTGCTATCTAATACGGTGTATTCAAAAAAATCCGAACCCACAAATCCCGGGTTGGGGGTGTACTCGAGCGTAGTTGCCGAGGTTTTGGCGACTATTCCTCCGGCAGGAAAAGTTATTAATGTTATATCCGGCGCAATATAACTCTCTAATGTAGTTGTCAAGTTAATGGGTAGCGGCACGCCTGTGGTTGCCGTTACATGAATGGTAACAACAGCACGTGCCTGAAAACTTACCAGAAACAGCACCAATGCGAGAGCAATATATGAGCGACAATTATGCCGCATGAAAAATAGCTTCACCTTCCCCCCCCCTAAAACCAAAATAGCTTGATTTTGCTATCAAATTAACTGAGCAATGATACCACTATTTTCACCTCGAAAATCGAGGTGGCTTTGTTTATATGAATATTGTCGATGTGAACACAGGTTATATGAATACGTTATTAACACATTACAACTAATACGCTTAGCGTATAATCAAGGTCGCCTAGCACCAGCTTAACAAATTCCGGGGGTAGCAGCAGGTGAATAAATCACGAAATACCGGCTAACAAATACCGAGCAACTCTCAGCCATCTTGTTTCTGAACACTGCTCTACTATTGACGAGTCCGAATTTCTATCAAGGGTTGATGAGGTGAGGATAAAGCGGATTCCATAGCGGCTGACCAACGCTGAGGCTGTTTGGCAACAGCCAGAACGGTTTCGAGATTTTTATTCTCTATAGGGTAGCCAAACAAATATCGGGTATGCATATCGAAATTACCCTTATGCTCGGCCCACCAATGAGAGACTTTGTTTACATCGGGCCAGGCCAGATCTTCATCCGCATCCATAGCCACATTTTCGTCCTTGGGATCTTCATTGGGTTCGGCAGCTACAAAATCGGGCACGTCACCCGCCAGTTGATTATCCACAATATCTGCACCGGTGATGGCCGTAAACGCAGAACCGGCTACGCGACTTAATTCCTCTATAGTCATCATATTGATCAACCAGGGTATCAGAACGGGGGTGCCTACGGAACCGGCAAATATCACCGCCAAACGTCGATACTGTTCTTCCGCAGCCAAGACTTTTAACCATTCCTGCGCTTTTTCCAGGCTCATACTGCGCCCCATCAATTCACAAGCTCTCTCTGCGTGCAAGGGTTCCATTTGATCAAACTTACTTAAAACAGCAATCGGTTTGGAACGATCCCCCAATAAGGTTGAAGACCAGGCTGCCCAATATCGTTGATAGGGATCCTCGTGTTGCAAATTGGCAAGACACGCATCAAGCAGATCCACTCGCCCCAATTCGCCCACTGCTTTGATTGCCCGACCGGCAACAATGGGGTCACCGTTTTCTATGAGTTTATTTAATTTTTCACCCAAATCAATTCGCTGTATGGAAGCGGCCGACACTCCCATACGTTTAATTATGGACTCTTCGGACTGAATCATGGATTCGATATAAGGCATGGATGCCTCTTTGCCCATCCAGGCCAATGCCGATGACATACCCTTGGATAAAACCACTGATTGAGTAGCGACTTGCAGTACCCGATCGATAGCTTTGTCGTCTTGAATCGAATAGGCTACGGCGGCCGCGGTAAATACCTCTCCGGCCTCTTCCCAAGCCAACTCTTCTTCGCAAATCTCCCAGGCAATAGTACCTGCCGCGCGCAATCCGTCCAGGTGGGCTTCGATACGTTCATCTAACTCAGCCAGATCGTGAATATTGTAATTGGGTGAACGTAAAGCCAGTTCCCGCAACAGCCAAAGAAACGAGGAACCTTCAGCAAATTGTTCGGCGTGCTTTCTTAATATTTCCTGTGACATTACAACATTCCGATTCCGTCTTTTAAGTGTTTACAGGCTTTATAGTAATCGTATTTATTATTGTTATAGTGAATAACGTTACACAGAACACAGCAATAGCTATATCTGTTTAATTTATTTTCACTGAACCGCCTTTAATGCTGTTAACACCCGTGGACCGACTTACAATGTATTCGCCACGAATAATTATTTTACCGGCTTTGGTGAGAGTAATACTGGATTTACCGCATTTAAGTACAATTTCTTTATCCGCATTCAAAGCTACCACATCACCATCCAAGGATGCACTAAGTGCTTGATCCTGACTATCCAGCTCCAGTTCTTTTACCCGTTGGGAGTTTTTAATAATCCCCATTATAATCGGCCGTGACGGATCAGCTTGATCAAAAGACAAGGCCACGTGTTTACCCAAGTCACTTTTTCTGATGTCCACCGTAGTCAAAGCCAATAACGGTGACCGATAGGGGCTGTTGGGATAAGTCACAAACACTTCCGCAGTACCGTTGCTATCTTCCAAGGCAATGATTTCACCAATTACTGTACCGTTAAAACTTTGGTTGTCCTCTTGATGAATGGGCACTCGATAACTGGAACGTACAGGCTTGTTCAACACTTCCATCAGCGGTTCTGATTCTAAAGTCTTGGTGCTGGTCTTGTGCATACCGGTTTTATTGACTTGTGATTTCATGGGATTCACCTTTTCTTACGTTTTTCCTGGCGCCGGTCAGGGCTGAATTTCCGGCATTATGACAATAATGGGTATTTGTATTACCGGAAACGGCGCCGTATTTTTATTGTTGTGCACCATCTGGTCAAACGCCCGTTCTACATTCTTACCTTCTACAAAAGTATCAAAGGACCAAGTCACAAACTCCGCTTTTTGTTTGATCGTACCTGAGGCCACGCCTTTATGAGACCCGGGTTCATCACCGGTACTTTTACTAAAATTGGAATCCTTCAAACAAATGGGATTACCATCGCATTTGACAGTCTTACTGCCCTTGGCTGTATCCTTTGAGACGGCAATATTGGGGTACGGTATGGGTACTACCGGCGGTCCGCATTGGGTCAAGCAGACGTCCGGGAAACACGGCGTAATCCCGCTACTACCTTTATGCACCACGGATCGAGAATTTACCCCAACGGTTACACCCACACTGTTTCTCCTCAGGCTGCCAAATTCTTATCGGTTTTCAGTTTCGCCAAACTAATTTTCACTGTTTCCATATGGTTTAGCAGTTTCGATACGTCTAACTCGGCCCGCCATAGCACCTGTACGTTGTTGGTATCTGTATTGACTGTCAAGCTGTCCATCATACACTCCAGCTTCATGCGTCGACGACCCAACAAATCCAAGGTCACCATGGGTTTATACCCCGGCAGTTCCAGGTTTAAGGCCCCCAAAGCGGATGCATTAATGACTTCTATCGTTTCATTACCACGCAAGTAACCGGAAACACGCAAGTCCGGGTGAGCAGCGTTAAAAAACCAGTGATTAAAGTCCAACGGTAGCAAAGGACTGCGGGTCTTTTCCCATTCCGCATCATAGTTGCCTGCCAACTGCCGTCGTGGCTCCCAATCCGGTCCGATAAAACCGAAATTTGCCGGCGGCGGCCGATCATCTACGCTGCCGATCAAATAGTCCGGGTGTTCCAGATTTGGCAGCGCCACAGGATCCTTATAGGCGGTTCTTTTTGCGATTAACCCGGTGCCAATGGGATTGTAATCACTTACCTCATGATCTTTTTCATCTTCGGCAGAGTCATCGAAACCACCGAAAGCCCGCTCATAAACCAAGGGCATGCTGGTAAACCCTTGAGTTTCACCCATGACCCAATGAGCTTGGCCGTCGTGTTCCTGATAGTGCCAATGGCGATCTCCAAACACATGTACGCGTTTGCTGACCGGCCCAACCCGGAAAAATACTTCCAGTTCGCACACTTCCTGCCCGCCCGGAGCATGGGCATGTCCCAATAACGCTACATCCGTACCCAGCTTTATGAAACTGCATTCGGGTGCGCAAGTCATGCTGGATTTGCCCGGCTCGTCCAGGTATTCACCTGCCATATTCAGCGGCACCTGCTCGGGTGCCAATTTGATTGTGCGCGCATCTGTTATATCAAATGTGGCTTTGGCATATACGACCATCACTTCACGCCCCCGGTCGTCGCACAAAAGTGTCATTTCCGTACTAAAGGGTGTGCTGTTTTCTATACCTTTAAATGTCACTTTTAGTTACCGCAGTAAAACCAGATCCTTAGACTAATTTTCAGATATTTTGGAGCCTTTGAGCTTAATATTGCCACTGGCTTTGATAAGAATATCTGAACCTTTAATTTGTATCTTGCCGTCTTTTTTCATAATGATGCTGGCGCTACCGGTTTTAAATACAATCGAGTCACCGGAATCTATCACGGTATTTTTGCCTACCTTGATGGAGTAGTCTGTGCCGACATCATCAGTTTTGTTTTTTCCAATTGTGATCTTTTCGTTATTGCCGACTTTTTCGGTTCGGTCTTTGCCCACGTCTGTGGTTTCATTGTTTTCAACAATGTTGTCTTGATCCTTCTCCGCATGGATATAGAGCTGCTCCTTGCCCTTGAGATCCTCAAAACGAATTTCATTAAAGTTGGCATCGGTGCCGCTCTTGGAACTTCTGCTCTTTACGCCGCTTTGCGTTTTGTTGGCAGGCAAATCATACGGAGGCATATTGTCGGCGTTGTACACGCGACCGGTAATAATCGGTCGATCCGGGTCGCCTTCGAGAAAATCCACAATGACTTCCTGCCCCATACGTGGAATATGCATAGCGCCCCAACGCTTGCCCGCCCACACTTGAGCCACCCGAACCCAGCAAGAGCTGTTTTCATCGGATTTTCCATAGCGGTCCCAGTGAAATTGAACTTTGACACGGCCGTATTTATCCGTCCAAATTTCTTCACCGGCTTTCCCAACCACGACTGCCGTTTGGGGTCCCTGTACCACCGGCTTAGGGGTAATTCGAGGTGATCGAAATTGGGTGTGACTGTCCATCGCTTTGAAGGTGCATTGGAAAGTGTCTTCTTCGGATACCGAACCACCGCTTTCAAATCCGGCAGCCCGCATTTCATATTGCGTGGAGATAATCAAATATTCCCGATTCTGATCTGCTCGGGTAAATTGCGTTAACTTAAACAAACTTCCGGTAGCGACACCTCTGGCATTCGCCGTTGCCGTAGATTTCTCAAATTTGGCTTGTAATTCCTGTACTCGTATCTGCGCATAATTATCACCATCGGAGTGTTCTATATACTCACCGGGATAATCATAGATTTCGTAATCTGCCACATCATGAGAACGAATGATGCTGGATTTGGCGGCCAAATCCACTTTTGGTTTTTCAAAATCATATGCGTTTAAAGCCACTATACCCGGATGCACTTCGCGGGTCAGCATCCAACCATCTATATGATCCCGTTCCCGATTCGCACGCTCTTGCGGTGGGAAATAAGGAATTTCTTCGTAGCCCGAAAAAGTCTGATGTGAGCTGATGGAATCGGAAAGTACCAACGTGTGTTTGCCTTCCGTATGTTTGAAGTAGTAATAGATGCCTTCCTGCTCCATCAATCGGCTGATGAAATTGTAGTCTGACTCTCGATACTGAACACAGTAATCCCATTTGCGATAATTACCACTCAGGGTGTCTTCAAAATCCGAATACCCCAAATCACGGAACACCTGTTTGATAATATCCGGAACTTTCATTTCTTGGAAAATGCGACAATCGGAGGTTCGAGTTAAAAACCAAAGCCAGGGACGAATCACTGCTCGGTAGGCGGAATAGTTGCCTCGGTTACCGGTTTGACTGAACTCGCAGACGTAACCGTCTATATGGCGTGTGCTGTTATCCAGGAGTGTAACCTTGATCGTGACGCGTTGCGCCAGTATCTTGTCCAGGTCGATGTTGTCATCCTTACTGAGTAACTCCAATTCGTATTGGAATAAACGCCCCAGCGTTTCAGTTCCATTCAAACTATACAGCTGTAAGACATCATCACCTAACGGCGTGGAAATTCCCAATGATCCTCTTAATGGCATTCTAGCTTTCCTTCACCCTAAAACCAGTTACAGGGCTGTTCAATCTTCGATTATTGAATTTCGCCTGGGACCGCCGGATTTATTCTTGTGCCAAGTGACGGACCTGGGCGTGACCCTTTCAAGTCTTGACCCAATTAAGTTCAGGCCTGAACCAACTGATCAAATATTGACCAATTCGACGAACTGCGTTATTGGAATAGATTCTACTATCGATGGGAAATACAGCAACGAGAAATAGAGTGTATGTGAATATTCACATAACTTAACTGTCCTTAGCCGTCCTTAACCGTCGGCTTCATGCTGCCATTTGAGTACAGCTTCGGCATCCTCCGAATAGACATAAAACCCGTCCCAACTGCCGTTGCAGTTAATCACGACGGGCTTTACTTTTTCAAATTGTGCATTACCTATAGAAACCGCAGCCACTTCCTTTATGTCGTTATCTCTGATGTATTCTTTCCACTTGTCACCATCACCCCTTTCGATACGGCAGCCCCGATCAGTTGCTCTTTGCAACTGCACTCGAAAATCGTAATAGTTGACTTCAGTCATTTTAGCGCGACGCATGTGGCCTTATGCTCCTATTTTTGTTAATATTCAATGACATACAGAAGCTCTCTCTCCTTTCACAAGCGACTCCGAATCCAACCTTAAAGTCTCGTTGATGAGCCCATTGTATGCCATTGTTAATTAACAATAAATATAGATCAGATTATCCTATTTTGTAGATGACTAATCAAATTGATAACTGAACTCACTGGCATCTACACCCACATGCACCCGCTCCACCGTTTTGCCATCCATCATTCGCCCCAGAAACGCTTTACTGATTTCCGGTAGCATCGTGTTGGTGAGAATGGCATCGATCATACGCCCGCCGCTTTCAAGCTCGGTACAGCGTTTGCCGATTAACTCCACCACATTCTCGTCGTAAGTAAACGGTACTTTGTGGTTCTCAGCAATACGAGATTCGATTCTGGACAGTTGCAGGCGAGTAATGTTGGCTACCATGGCGTCGCTCAATGGAAAATACGGTATGGTAACCAAACGCCCGAGTAAAGCAGCAGGAAATACTTTCAACAATGGTTCACGCAGAGCTTTGGCGATTCCTTCCGGTTCCGGAAGTAACTCCGGGTCTTTGCACATATTCATTATCAATTCACTGCCAACATTGGAAGTTAGCAATATCAGCGTGTTTTTGAAATCGATTAAACGCCCTTCCCCATCTTCCATCACGCCTTTATCAAATACCTGAAAGAAGATTTCGTGAACGTCAGAATGTGCTTTTTCCACTTCATCCAATAACACCACACTATAGGGTTTACGTCTTACCGCTTCGGTTAAGACTCCGCCTTCTCCGTACCCCACATAACCGGGAGGTGCACCTTTGAGAGTGGATACCGTATGTGCTTCCTGGAATTCGCTCATATTAATGGTGATAACATTTTGTTCGCCGCCATACAGAGCTTCAGCCAAAGCCAGGGCGGTTTCTGTTTTACCCACTCCGGACGGTCCGCAAAGCATAAACACACCTATGGGCTTATTGGGGTTGTCCAAGTTAGCACGCGAAGTCTGTACTCGTTTGGCAATCATGTCCAAGGCGTGCTTTTGGCCGATCACGCGCTCGTTAATTGAATCCGCCAAACCCAATACCGTGGCGACTTCGTCTTTTACCATCTTGCCCACGGGAATTCCGGTCCAGTCCCCCACGACCGAAGCCACCGCTTGCTCATCCACACTGGGTAGAATCAAGGGGCTCTCCCCTTGCAGTTCCAGCAACTGCTGGGTTAAGGACTGCAGTTGTTCCTTTAAACCGGCGCGGTCCGCCTCACTCAGTTCGGACTTGGTGTGTTTATCCGCTGCCGCTTCCAAATCGCTGTCCGTACCATCCACTTTGTTGTTATCACCCCGAAGTTGAGCCCGGATGTTTAATATATTGTCCACCAGCTCTTTTTCAGTTTGCCAGCGATGTTCCAGTCCTTCCAACCGTTGTTTTTCCTGCTGTAACTTGTCTTCTGCTTCGGCTTTGCGGGCGCTGGTATCAACGCCAATGGCATTCTCTCGGGCGATGATTTCCAACTCTGTTTCCAATGCGCAAATACGCTTGCGGCAATCATCAACCTCTGCGGGCACGGCATATTGGCTGATGGCTACCCGAGCACTGGCCGTATCCAGCAAACTCACCGACTTGTCAGGCAACTGTCGCGCCGGAATATAACGGTGTGAAAGCACTACGGCTGCTTCTATGCCTTCATCCAGAATTTGGACTTTGTGGTGCCGTTCCAGCGTGGAGGTTAAACCGCGCATCATTAAGATGGCTTTTTCTTCGCTGGGCTCATCCACTTGAACTACTTGAAAACGCCGTGTCAGTGCCGGATCCTTTTCAATATGCTTTTTGTATTCGGCCCACGTGGTCGCTGCAACGGTTCGCAAGGTGCCCCGCGCTAAGGCCGGTTTGAGTAGATTGGCCGCATCACCGGTTCCGGCAGCACCACCGGCACCAATCAAGGTATGGGCTTCATCGATAAAAAGTATTATGGGTTTCTCTGAAGACTGAACTTCCTCAATCACCTGTTTGAGTCGGTTTTCAAATTCTCCTTTCATACTGGCGCCTGCTTGCAACAAACCAATATCCAGAGTGCGCAGAGTGACGTCCTGCAAAGGCGGCGGCACGTCACCGGCCACGATTTTTTGTGCAAAACCTTCCACTACTGCCGTTTTACCGACACCGGCTTCGCCGGTTAAGATGGGGTTGTTTTGACGCCTGCGCATCAATATATCCACCACTTGGCGGATTTCTTCGTCCCGCCCCACAATGGGATCCATCTCTCCGGTACGAGCTTGTGCTGTAAGGTCAACGGTATACTGCTGTAAGGCTTCCTGCTTGCCCATTTGAGCCGGGGCGATAGCACCACTGGCTTCACCCGGAGCCGCCCCACCACCCACTTGAAAACCGTCTGTAGCCCTGAGACTTTCTTCCGGTGAACCACTCACGACTTCCTCAAATCGATCAATCAAGGTATCCACATTGATTTTTTCGAACTCCGAGGAAATGGAGTACAGGGCGCGACGCAAAGAGGGAGTTTTCAAAATGCCAACCATTAAATAAGCGGAACGCACCTGGGATTCGCCAAACATTAATGTGGCATAAACCCAACCCCTTTCCACCGCCTCCTCCACATGGGAAGACAAATCGGAAATCGAGGTAGAACCGCGGGGCAGTTTATCCAGTGATTCAGTGAAATCCTTGGCAATTCTGGCCGGATCAATATTGAACTGCTTAATAATCCGATGTAAATCGGAGTTCTGCAATTGCAATATTTGATGGAACCAGTGAACCAATTCCACATAGGGATTACCGCGCATTTTGCAAAATACGGTGGCACTCTCAATGGCCTTATACCCCAAGCTGTTTAACTTACCAAACAACGCGACACGATTTATTTCTGCCATATCTCTACCCTTCTAAACAATTCATTTGCGGATTTTTCCGGGGTGAATAATCAAACGGTCCACATCCCTTTCTATGGTCCTGCTCCATACACGAGTCGTCCACCCCAAATCCCCATTTATACCCAAACGAAACATGGGCATGCTTTCCTTTTTCATAATCAACTGCATGTCCCAATCAAACTCATCACCCACATAGGCTCTTACCAAAGTCTGCAACCGCTTAATACTTTCCCCTCCGGGTAGCATGCGCAAATATTCCTCTTTGGACAATGGGCCCAACACAATGCGAAACTTTTGCTGACTTTCCCAGGCTTTGTTACCCACGGCCGCATTTACACCCAAAGTGCAGGTCTCCCGGGTAATCCCCAACAACATGCGGCATTCCTTCGGCAGTTCCATCCACTGCCCCACAAACTGTTCAATCCGAGCGTTTACTTGAAAAAAACTGCTGATCATAGCCTGCAAATTACTGGCATTGCGAGTTTGACTCGCCAACAAGCCGGCGTAAAACAACTTAACTCGGTCCGGTAATTCTTCACGATTACGCAGGCTGGTCAAACCAAAACCCATAATGGAACCCACATAGGCGGAAAATCGATCCGCTTGCGGTCGATCATAGCTCACGGTGGGCTGGGTATTGGCCCAGGCGCGGTAATACAGCGAAATCATGCGATGATGAAACATATCGGCAAATCCAGCAAAGGTGGTATCACTGGAATTCAATGCCCGATCGTAGGCGTATTCGGTTAAATGCAACGGTAAAGGCCCTTGCGGTCCGAACAAGCCGAAGAAATTGATACTCAACTTAGGCGGGCGCCCTTTTTCCCCCAAACTAAATTGGGACAGGGTGGAGGGAGCAAAAGCTAAGGAGGGTGGTTGCTGAAAGCGCACCGGATCGTCTTTCGGCCTTAATGACTGACCGATGAGTGGTTTGTCGCTATAGGCACATTCGAGTCGCCGCACAGCTTGAAAAAAACCATACTTGTAGGGCGCTTCTTTGATGGCATTTAGCAATGCCAAGGTGGATTCCTTTAGCGACTGTAGAACAGCTAAAGGATGTGACGCAGACCGGCTCTTACTGGCCATCGCATTATCTCCCCCCGTTCTGCAGTACGAATCACCGTTTCGGTAAACGAATTAATGGATACATATTTGGCAAAAAATTCTTCCATTACCGCACCTAATGAAAACACCCCCAAACCTTCAAAAGCGCTTTCATCAAACGTAATCGTCACTTCCATACCCCGACCAAAGGTGATAGGACCGGGTACGGGCACCCGGCGAGTGACCGGTTTTGCAGTAACTGAAATCACACCATCAATTTGCTTTTTAATATGAGATTCAGCCAGATCGCCGTACAAGGCCAACAACTCCCGCATGGACGCGGCACCTTGCTTATCATCGGTATCGGCTATGGACAAATAATTCAGAGACAAATGACTGATGAGACGCCACGCTGTGGCTTTCTCTGCATGTGACGCTTTGGGTTTACTGGGTCCGGCAATACAACGCACGCTCTCAACCGGCGCGCTGGACTCCATCGTAAAATCTGTTTTGCCCGTTCCTAAAGCCATATGTAAGGGCAGGTCTCGATTGGTACACATGGTCTGTACAGCCAATTGACGCAGATTTTTCCTGTAAGGAGCATTATTTCCATCGACTAAAGAAATAAACGTTTCACTGCCGATATAGCTGGAACGTGGGCCTTTTCTTACTTGCTTGCTGGATAGCATACGCGGCACCCGCTTGAGGGTGTAATAAGCTTGATCATCACGATGAATGGTTAAATCCGTTGCGGCATAGAACGGCAGGAATTCCTGTTCGTCGTCCGCACTGGTACCGATCCCAATCGCTTCGGTGACTGAGTAGATTTCGAAGTCTAAAGGTCGGGTTCGATCGGGTACGATATGAAATTCCGGATCGCGGTTGTTTAAGTGGATTCGATCCGCTCGCTTGGGAAACAAATTAATAGCCGGCGTGCAATGTAGGGAGAAATTTCCCGCATTGACTAACTCTTCCAGAGAACGGTCAATACGATCGAACAAAATGACCAACTCCAGATCTTTTTCCTCGCAGCGTTTAACCGCTTTACCCAAACCGCCCAATTCAATAAACATAAACCGCTGGGGAAAGGTAAAGTATTCGTGTAACAGGCGATACCCCTGAAAAGATCGATTACTTTGGGGTAAAACCGCTTCATTGTCTTCAAAGCCGGTACGAGTAATATACCGTTTATCAATAATCTCACACCAGGAACCCGGGTTCTTTGCCGGCCTGGCGACTATGGCAACCGAATTGGCAAGAATCTGCTCATATAGGTGCATAGGCAACTCGTCACTACCGCGCAAATATAAAGGCAGTTTTTCCAACGCCAGTTTGTTTATTGTCAGACCCGCCGTTGCCCGCAAGCGTAGTTTTACCCCGGCTTTTGCATCTTTAAGACGTTTCTGATCCAAAGATACAAATGAACTGGCGTTAGTCAAATATTCGGCGTTGGTGATTTCCAAAGGCCAGAGCGCAATATCACTGGACGTACGATATTCGCAAACCGTCTGCTCACCTTTGCCCAACAAACTCCGTAAAACACTGTTACGGGGAATCTCAAATCCTTCCGCCAATCCACTTTCGTTTAAATCGGGATTAAACTGTACTACCGCCATGGAAGGAGTAGGTGACAAGTATTGCGGATAAATCATTTCCAGCATGTGCTGGGTAAACTGTGGAAATTCCGAATCTACTTTTAACTGGACCCTCGCTGCCAGAAAAGCAAACCCTTCAAGTAAACGTTCCACATAGGGATCAGCACATTCGAAGGTTTCCAGACCCAAGCGCCCGGCTATTTTGGGGTATTCTTTCGCAAATTCACCCCCCATTTCCCGAATATGCTGCAATTCCCTATTATAATATTGTAATAATCGCGGATCCATTTAGCGCACCCCAACCGAATCACTAACGTCTATGTTACCGGTTTCCAAGTCCAATTCCGTTTTCAGATAGACGCGCAACGGCGTGGGTTGAGCCCACAACTCGCCCTCAATTTCGAATGAAACGGCTTTATTATTCATTTTTTCGTCATCAACAACCAAATTGATTCGAATAGTGTTTTTGAGAATTCTGGGTTCAAAATCGATAATGGCCTGTTTAATATTGGCCACCAGGGCCTCGCTATCCAAGTTGGAAACGGAAGTACCCGACATGTCGGGCATACCGTAGTTAAGTACTGAGTGAGTCAACTCCGGATAGTCTTCTTGCTCCTGCCCCAAGGACAAATTGTCTGTATTCAATAGCCAACCGATATCGCGAATCACGCTCTTTCGCAGTTGTTGCAAGGACAGCACCCGTTCCGTACGGGATTCTGCCTTACGTTCCGGATCTCGGTCAGTCAACCTATCCAGCAACGATGGCTGCAAGCGTTCTTTTTGTGACAGTTCCGCCATAGCGATTCCTTACCTTTGTAAGCTATTCGATTTCCGGCAAGTCAAATTCAATGGTTCTGGTATCCAACAAGGATACATCTTGAGTGTCCGTGGTAAATAATCGTTGTCCGATTCCATAATAAACCCCCTCTGCCATTTCATCCCACTGTGTTTTACGGCATAACCGTATGTCGTTATCGTCGCTGCCCTCCGATCCTGCATAACGACTGGGAATCAATCCAACGGTCTCACCACCGTTATCCCATGTAAAATAGGCCGGCATCCATACCATATCACGCAGATCTTCCGGTGCGTCGATATTAATTTTTTTAATGCGTTGAAACGGAATCCAATAATAATTGCCATTGACGATAGCCTCCAGAAAAGGACCAATGCGCGAATCTGCGTCGGCTAACCACTCGAAACTTTCGTCGTTGATCTTGCCGCTAACCACGGGTGCTACATCATAAGCCTGTTCTCTTAAAGCTTGACTCTCTGCGTGCTTTCCATTGGCGGAAAGTTTCAAGGCCTCCAGCACCAAAGCAATCCATTGTTGCGGCTCCCCAAAAACCAATGGCGTACGTTTACCGGAAAATATATCCGTGCGCAGCGCTTCGCACTGCAATGCCTCTCGATACATATGCACCATCGCCAAAGTGCTCGCATCCATCTCGCCGGACACATTCAGTTGGGTTAACGCTCTGTCCCACTGCCCCAGCACGCACAAAAGTTGAAACAGAAAAATACGATACTGAACATTGGACGGGTCTTTTCTAACCTGATCCTGTAGTTGTTTCAGCGCTTCGGTGAGGTCGCCGCTACGCAGACTTTCTTCGGCAATAGTCATTATTCTTCCTAATTCTTAGTCTCAGTTTATATGGTTCCCGGAACCTATGATAATACTATTATTTGAGCAACAGCGCCCTTTTTTTCTTGCATAATACTCTTTTATTTATTAAATATTTCACTTTCCCCAAACGACAAAAGGCGCTCAGAAAACTGAGCGCCATTTGTCGAACCATCAATGATGGAAATCGATTAGATATCGGTATTCGCCGTGTTCGATTCGATGTTCCATGTGTAGGCTTTGCAAGGTTCGCCACTACCGTCTTCTTTCTGTGTAGAGTATTCAACGTTAACTTGTGCAAAGTTTAAGGTAACGTTTTCTGTCAGTCGATCTTCACCACCGCTGCCGCCAGTGCTCACAGAAGTAACAAGAATGTCTTTCATTTTGATAACAACGTATTCCAGAGGCTTTTTACCAGCTTTACGTACAACCAGTTTGCCTTCTTTGAAGTGAGTACCGTCGGAACAGAATTGCATCAAGTTACAAGAAGAAGCATCAATGTATTTGGTGATAGAGATGTCCTGGATATTTACCTTACCGGCACCACCGCCGCCACCGACGTGGAATGAACCGGACTGATTCATACCCCAGCTCCATGCTAAAATATCAATATCATCTTTGTACTTCTCGTCCTTGGATTCACCTTTGATAGTGCCTTCCAATTTTAAAAACATATCAACAGCCATCGTAGCCTTCCTTTTGTTCGTAGTTAATAAATTTATTGAGTATTATTCACTGCTTTACGTAGAGATATCTTATTACAATTACACACGATTACAACGAAAAAAACCCAAAGTGTGAATATTACCCATTTCCTTCCACTTAACCTTTTGCTGACGGTAATTTAGACACCAGACGCAAGGAAACGGTTAAGCCCTCCAACTGATAATGGGGACGTAAAAAGAATTTGGATGTGTAATATCCGGGATTTCCTTCCACTTCTTCAACTACGACTTCCGCACCCGCCAGTGGCTTTCTGGCTTTCATGTTTTCACTGGAATTTACCGGATCACCATCAACATAGGCGTTAATCCAATCCTGTAACCAGCGTTGCATGTCATCTTTTTCCTTAAAGGAACCGATTTTATCCCGCACAATACATTTTAAATAATGGGCAAATCGGCAACTGGCGAATAAATACGGCAACCGGGCCGCCAGAGCAGCATTGGCAGAAGCATCCGGATCATCGTACTCGGCCGGTGCCTGCAAGGACTGCGCACCAATGAATGCGGCGATATCAGAGTTCTTTTTGTGGATCAACGGCATAAATCCGTTTCTGGCCAATTCCGCTTCGCGACGGTCGCTAATAGCCACTTCGGTAGGACATTTCATGTCAACACCACCGTCATCTGTAGGAAAAGTATGCGTAGGCAAACCTAAAACGGCACCGCCGGACTCCACACCACGGATTCGGGAACACCAACCATATTCTTTGAAAGATTGGTTGACGTTTACTGCCATTGCGTAGGCTGAATTAGCCCAGGTGTATTTACCGGAATCGGCACCTTCGGTGTCCTCTTCAAAGTCGAACTCATCCACCGGCTCGGTTTTAGCACCGTAAGGTAAGCGCGATAAAAAGCGCGGCATCGCCAAACCGATATACTTGGAATCATCTGCCTCACGCAAAGAGCGCCAGCCTGCATATTCCGGAGTGGAAAAAATCTTGGTCAAGTCCCGAGGATTACTGATTTCCTGCCAGGAATCCATTTGCAATGTTGTAGGCGAGGCACCTGCGATGAACGGCGCGTGAGACGCTGCTGCCACCTGAGCAATGGAACCCAACAATTCGACGTCCTGTGGACCATGATCGAAATAGTAGTCGCCAACAATACAACCGTAGGGTTCGCCGCCAAACTGACCGTATTCTTCTTCATAGTATTTCTTGAAGATAGGGCTTTGATCCCAGGCCGCACCTTTAAATTTCTTCAAAGTCTTACCCAATTCTTTCTTGGATATGTTGAATACTTTAATTTTCAACATTTCATCGGATTCGGTGTTATTGACCAGATAGTGCAATCCTCTCCAGGATCCTTCCAATTTCTGGAATTCCTCATTGTGAAGAATCAGATTCACTTGTTCCGTTAACTTGTGATCAATCTCAGCAATGATAGAGTTTATGGTTGCAATCACGTCATTGGAAATAACCGTGGTTTCCTCCAAGGCTTGCTGCGCCAATGTTTTAACTGCGCTCTCTACCGCTTCTTTGGCACGATCGGACTTGGGTTTAAACTCTTTACCCAACAGTTCGGAGAAGTCGTCGACACTTAAATTCTCCGCCGCTGCGCTTTCCGCTGCTTCTGTTTCTGCTTCAGCCATTCTCTTGCTCCTAATATTCTATTAATTTCGTTAAAACTTATTCTGCATCATCATTGGGAGAGGCAGACAGCGCTTTGAGAAGTTCCGGGTCAGCCAGCGCTTTGGCAATAAGATCCTCGGCTCCCGCTTTACCGTCCATATAGGTCACCAAGTTGGATAACTGTGTACGGGTATCCAGCAGCTTGCTCAATGCATCTACTTTTCTGGCGACGGCACCAGGGGAAAAGTCGTCCATGCTTTCGAAGGTAATATCAACGCTCATATTACCTTCACCGGTTAAGGTGTTGGGAACACTGAAAGCCACACGAGGCTTCATCGCTTTGAGTCGCTCATCAAAATTATCGACGTCAATATCCATGGCTTTACGATCTTCTACCGAGGGAAGTGGTTCTGCAGGATTACCGGAAAGATCCGACATAACACCCATTACAAACGGAAGCTGGACTTTCTTCTGTGCACCATAGAGTTCCACATCGTATTCGATTTGAACTCGAGGAGCCCTGTTACGGGCAATAAATTTTTGACTGCTTGGTTTGGCCACGAGAAGCCTCCTTTAAAATGAAAAATTAAAAACTGAAACCATTGTCTGATTCTAAAGTTGTTAAACGTCCGGAGCTTAAGTATCAACACCGGTTACACGTCCGGCTTGGGTTAACCCATCCGGTGCTATATCCCTTAAAATTTCTATAAAATCTTTACGCACCAACCGTTTTGCTCTTTGTAATAATAGCGGCAAAGGACTCGAAGGTTCGTATTTTGCGTAATAATCACATATTTTATCCAGCATCCGGATGACGTCTTCACTGGTTTTGATTTCGCCACTCATTGCTGCACCACCTTTTTTGCCATTGCTGCTTTCTTCTCCCGGCTCACCATCGTCTACAGCATCATCCACTCCGCGATTCGCCAGACGTTGCCCCAGTTCCTGATGTACGTGATTGAGCAGTTTGACCAATGCTCCCAAATCGGGTGCGTAGGCTGCTCCTACTTTATTCGTCACCAACTCCTCAATTGCCTTAACAATGTCCACGCAGTTTTTGACCTGCTCGGCTTTGGCAATTAACTCGTCTAAATTGACTTCCATAAAAGCCGCTTCGATCAGCCCCGGATCCGGTGGATCAGAAGCGCCTGTGTGGGGCATGGCTCCACTGGCAACGTCCACATCTTTTATGCTGTAACTTCCGATGCCTTGCACACTAACCAAGGGAACCTTCTGTAGCGGCGCCAAGGTGCTGGCGTGATCTGCTAATGTGGAAATAATGTTAATACGCATAGTGGGATCGTTATTATCTTCCGGATCGAGCTTCGGATGCACATCATCCCAATATTGATCCAATAAGCCGTGCATAATCTCTAAGGAATTCAACAAACCGCCATACCCACTGGTTCGAAAGGAAGCCGACAACAAAAACATCGCTACCCGCAAATCTTTTGTTCTGCTGAATAATGTCTGGGACTGTTTACCCACGGAGGACCAATCGGGTTCCTGGGCTTCGACGATTGCATCGCCTATTTGCTTTTCCGCTTTATACTGCGCCGAACGTTCCAGTTCCTGGAAATCCGCGTCATATTCCAGATCATCACCGCAGGGGGAGTCTACTGAAATTTCAGCCAAACATTTTGTCACATCTATGCCCATATACGTTTCCCTTGAAAAACGAACTAAAATCACTCTTGCTGTTATTGCGGTTGTTATAGCTGCTGCGTACTTACTGGGTACTTACTGCGTACTAACTAACTGCGCACTAATTCTAACTGTGAGTTAATAGGGTTGGTACAACCTTTCGTCCGACCAGGCCCCTTTTTCCCTTTACTTGCCCCTTTCCCAGCTGGTTCCGTAGGGTTATTTTGTTTCAGGGTCGCGAGGTCAAACTCATTCCCTGGGGACCGTCCGCAAGCAGCAATCAGCAGCCAAACTGATCAAACATTGATCAGTACCTGTTTAAGTCTTTTATTAGATCCCTCGAAAAACCTATTGTCAACTGTGAATTTTCACGGAACCCCGTCCTATGGCATCTGTAGGCATGCTGATGAATATTTAACCACATTAATGGTGATATGACACTCACATCGTTATGCCAAATGATAATAAAGAAGCCACCTTTTCTTTAGTCTAAGCCATTCCAGTGACGCCACAGGTGTGCATTTTCACAGTTTCGCGGTGCTATCTAGCTTCATTAAGTCGATCCATGTAATACTTATACGTTGTACCGCCAAAGTCACCGGCAGGATTTTGGCATGGGTGGTGAAATGAGTGCCAAAGTACACGCAAACTTTTGAATTAGTTGTAGTAAAATACCCTGTCACCACTGATATATTCCAGTCTGGGGTCGACTCAAAAGAGTACTCAAATTAATACCCGCAACCCATGGGCAACAGGAAAACAATAAAATAGTCAACTTAACGGTTAACTATATAAAGAATCACCAAGAAGAGCATTTGGCTAAAAGTAAGACGGAGGAGCAGAAGAAAGTGAGAGCGACCATCCCATTGATTATTCTGATAACAGCTGTACTGAGTCTAACCGGCTGCGCCAGCCTGTTTGGTCCGGCCCCAACAGAATTGGCGTTATCTATAGAAGCATCTCCGCACCTAAACCCCAATTCAGAAGGACGCCCTTCCCCGGTGGTCTTGAGGATTTATGAGTTAAATGAAGTCAGCGCTTTCGATAATTCCGATTTCTTTTCCTTATACGACACCGAAGCTGAAACTTTGGGTAAATTCATCGTCTTTAAACAAGAATTGGAAATTAAACCCGGACAAACATTAAAACTGGAACGCAACGCCAAAGATGAAGCCCGTTACCTTGCTGTATTGGCGGCCTACCGGGATCTGGATAACTCACGTTGGCGTGGATCTCTTAAACTGGAGCCGCACACCAAATCCACCATCATGATCCATTTGGGCAGTCTAAGCGTGTCGGTGACCAACACCAAAAAGCGTCTACGTGATACTCGTAATTACAATACTAACGAATAAGTGTGCATTAAACAGGTATCAACAATATGTCATGGAATAATAAAGTAATCTGGTCAGAGGGCTTGTTCCTGCGACCACAGCACTTTCAACAAAACGACCGCTATTTCGAAACCTACATCCAAGGACGTTGTTCCGGGATTCGAAATTACAGCTGGGGCATCAAGGAAATCGTCATTGATGACGGCGCACTGGCACTGGGGAAAGTCGCTATCAGCCGCCTCAGAGGTATTCTTCCTGATGGCACTCCGTTTAATATTCCACACGATGACGAACCACCCATTAGCCTGGATATCACCGAGGATGTGCGTAATAAAGTGGTGTATCTGACTCTGCCCTTGAAAAGACGTGACGCCACCGAAGTGGAAGCCCTGGATAATGAGGAGAGTCTGGCACGGTTTTATCCCAAAGTAGACAAATGTCGAGACAATAACGCCGGCATGACCGAACAGATGGAAATTGAAGTGGGCACCATGCGCCTGAATCTGATGTTGGAAGGTGAAGGCTTGGGACAATACGCCACGCTGGGCATAGCCAGAATCGTCGAATGTCGTTCGGACAAAAAAGTCGTAATGGACTTGGACTATATCCCACCGGTACTGGATTGTCGTGCCGCACCCAAGCTATACGACTTCCTCAGCGAACTCGAAGGTCTGTTCCATCAGCGCGGTGACGTGCTGGCCGGGCGGGTATCCAGCTCCGGCCGCGGAGGCAGTGCCGAGATTGCGGATTTTATGCTGTTACAGTGCGTTAATCGCTATGAGCCTTTAATGAACCATTTGGCTACCAGCGAAGGTTTGCATCCGGAAACTTTTTATCAATACGCTGTACAAATGGCCGGAGAACTGGCCACTTTCAGCAGCACCAATCGCAGAACCTTAAAGTTTCCCACCTATAACCATGAAAATCTGGCCGACACTTTCGCGCCAGTAATGAATGAGCTGCGTCGATCCCTGAGCATGGTCATGGAACAAACCGCGGTGCCGCTGAATCTCCAAGCTCACAAATACGGTATTCATGTAGCCACGATAGCCGATCGCAATCTGTTGAAAAATTCCTACTTTGTTTTGGCGGCCCACGCCAATATTCCTACAGAAGAATTATCCAGTCGTTTTCCAGCCCAGGTAAAAGCAGGACCGGCTGAGATGATCAGTGAGCTGGTCAATTTACAACTGCCGGGCATCGCTTTGCATCAAATGGCTGTGGCTCCCCGGCAAATCCCCTATCACTCCGGCTTCAGCTACTTTGAACTGAACCGTTCCAGTGATTTGTGGAAAAAAATGTCAAACACCGGTGGGTTTGCATTCCATATCGGAGGCGAATTTCCCGGACTTGAACTTGAATTTTGGGCAATCAAAGAGTAGACACTATGAGTTCTGACGACCCTTTTAACCGAGATGATGCCGACCGCACGATCATTGTCAAACCCAATCCCGGTGGCCAGCGTTCCAGCCACATGCCACCACCGGGTTATGTCCCACCGGCCCCGGCTTTCTCGCCGCCACCGGCAGAACCACCCATGCAACAAGCTCCGATGCAGGCGCAACCCCAATATGCACCACCACCCCAATTTGCCCAACCACAATATGCACCGGCAGCACCTATATCTTATGCTCTTCCCGAGAACCCCACAGGGCCTAATGTGCTGACCGACGCCGCTGCGCGTCTTCTGGCCTTAGTGGGTCGTTTAAAAAGCTCACCTCATCACAATGATGTCGGCGGACTACACCGTCAGGTCGCCCAGGAAATCCAGAGTTTTGAGAATAATGCCCGCAATCGCAGTGTTTCTCCGGAAGCCGTTCTGGCGGCACGATATGCCTTGTGCGCCGCGATTGATGAGGCAGTGCTCAACACCCCCTGGGGTAGTACCAGTTTGTGGAGCAGTCAGAGTATGTTGAGCAGCTTTCACCAGGAAACCGGTGGCGGGGAAAAGTTTTTCCAAATTCTCGATCGCATAAAAACCGATCCACGCCGCAACATTGATTTACTGGAACTTTATTCCATTTGCTTAGCGCTCGGCTTTGAAGGCCGTTATCGCATTATGGACCATGGACGCTCGCAACTGGAATCGTTAAAGGATGAACTGCACCGCATTATCCGGACCCACCGGGGTGATTATGAGCGGGAACTGTCACCTCGTTGGCGTGGCTTAAATACCCGAATGAATCGCTTGCGACAAGTGCCCTTTTGGGCCGTTGCCACCATTGCCGGTGCTGTTATGTTTGGTATTTATGTGGGCTTTAACTTTATATTGCATCAATCATCTTCTCCTGTGGTGGATCGGCTGGAAAACATCAATCCCACCGCTGTTGTAATTAAGAAGGAAGAATCATGATCCGTTGGGCGTTTATCATTGCAGGCTTACTGGCCCTGTCCCTATTAATCTGGTTTGGCGGCCCTATGGTGGCCATCAACGAATATGTTCCCCTAAAAAGCGTTACCGCCAGACTGTTAACGATTGTCATTATCATTATGACCTGGGCAATCGTGCAATTGCTCAAACAAATTAAAGCCAAACAGGATAACGAAGGACTGATTGCCGGCTTGGAATCATCCACACAGGAAGCCGGCGAAGACTCCGCTTTTGGCAGCGAAGATGTTTCCATGCTGCAAAGAAACTTTAACGAAGCGCTGGGCGTACTTCGTAAAACCAAACACCAAGGCGGCCAAGGCGAAGAAAAGCTAAACGAATTACCCTGGTACATTATTATTGGCCCTCCGGGTTCAGGAAAAACCACGGCTATTGCCAATTCCGGATTGCGGTTTCCCTTGGGAGACCGATTCGGCAATCAGGCCTTACGTGGTGTCGGCGGTACCCGCGATTGTGACTTTTGGTTTACTGACGAAGCTGTACTGGTGGACACCGCCGGACGCTACACCACTCAGGACAGCCACGCAGAAACCGACCGTGCCGGTTGGGATGGTTTCCTCGGACTTTTGAAAAAGCACCGCAAACGCCGCCCCATCAACGGCGTCATGATTGGTATCAGCCTGGCTGAGTTAATGCAACAAAACGAATCCGAACGGTTGCATCACGCCACTACCATCAAGCATAGAATTCAAGAACTAAACCAAAAGCTGGGAATAAAATTCCCGGTCTATGTCCTTTTCACCAAAACGGATTTGGTGGCGGGATTTAACGAATTTTTCGAAGATATGGGACGTGATGACCGAAGCCAGGTATGGGGTATCACCTTTCCGATGGATGCGGCTTCTGCCCGTGAAGGCGTGGTAAAACATTTCTCCGGTGAGTTTGATACTCTAATAGCCCGTATCAACAGCCGCGTACTGCCGCGAATGAATCAAGAACGGGATTTGCAACGACGCAATATGATTCACAGCTTTCCTCACCAAATGGCAAGTCTGAAGCAAACCGCGGATTCTTTTCTGCAGGAAATTTTTCGTCCGAGCCGCTACGAATCACCGTTCCTGTTGCGCGGTGTCTATTTTACCAGCGGTACCCAGGAAGGTACGCCAATCGACCGTATTATGGGTTCATTGGCCAGCATATTCGGTATTGACCGCACGGCAGCGCCGCATTTTAGCGGTCAAGGTCGCAGTTATTTCATTACCAATTTGTTTAAACAGGTCATTTTTCCTGAAGCCGGTGTGGCGGGAACGGACCAGCGCCTGGAGAAACAAAGAGCTTGGTTGTTACGAGCCGCTTATGCAGGTGCCGTCATCATCACAATGGCGGCAACCTTAACCTGGACCGGCAGTTATAGCGCCAATTCTGCTCACATCAACCGGGTATCGGAAAACCTGAATAACTACCTTGCCATGGCTCAGCAATCCAAAACGTCGCGGGATGTGGCCGCCATCCTGCCGGAATTACACTCGTTAAATCAGGCACGCACCGTCTATGCGAACAGCGGTTTGACCTGGTTATCCAGTCTTGGCTTGAACAAACGTTCCTCCGTGGAACCCGCAGCGGATGAAGCTTATCGACGGGTACTGGTCAGCGATTTTCTACCGCGACTCGCCAATCGATTAGAAGAACAACTCGTCACACGGGGAGCCAACAGCGAATATTTACATGGCGCACTGAAAGCCTATTTAATGCTGTACGATACCAAAAATCTGGACCCCGAATTCTTTAAACTTTGGGTTAACCTGGATTGGCAAAACAGCAATCCCGGCGATAAAACCCGCCAACAACAACTTGGCGATCATATGAACGCCTTATTTGAAAACGGCTTTAATCCCATTAAAGTCAACCCTACCCTGATCGCAAAAACTCGAAATGTTTTGCGCCGCATTCCGTTGGCTGAGCGCGTCTACACCCGCCTAAAACAAGAAGCAGCAGCCAACGACACTCTGGCAATTAACATAGCCGGCATAGTGTCGGGACCGGGCCAATCTCCTTTTTCTTTAAAAAATGGAGATGACACGGTGAAGAATATTCCCAGCCTGTTCACTTACAAAGGTTTTCACGATGTTTATATGTCCGAGGGGATGGAAATCGCTACCGAAACCACCGATGAAAACTGGGTATTAGGTTCTCGCGAACAGCACGATGTGGACCCGGCTGAATTGAACAAACAAGTTCAGAAACTGTATCTGGCTGACTATATTCAAACCTGGGATGCCTTGATTAACAACTTACAAATTGCCAAATTTAAAAATATCGATCATGCCATAGACAATCTGGAACTGCTGTCGGGACCGCAATCCCCTATCGTTGGCATATTAAAGACTCTGGACACCAACACGTCTTTGAACCGCTTACCGGATAACCCCGAGGCCAATGCCGCCGCCGGTGCTGCTACTGCTCTTAGCAGTAAAGCCAAACGTGTTGCCAGTGTGATGAAAAAGGTCCAGGGCGTCAATTTATCCAAGCTGGTAAAAGGCCCCGGTTTAAAAGTGCAAAACACATTTGAACCCGTTAACAAGCTGGTTCAGAGTAAAGGCAGCATACCGCCACCCATTAACGATGTACTGGCGCAAGTGGGTGAGGTCCACAACTTTATGTTGGACATCGCCGCGGGTTCGCGCGGCAGCGCGGCTTTGCAAGCGGCTGCAAAACGTATGTCCGGTGGCAGCGGCGATGCCATTGGGCGTTTGCGTTTGAAAGCATCCCGCTTAGAGGAGCCGGTTCGAAGCTGGATGCTGAGCATTGCCGATCACAGTTGGCGAGTGGTACTCAATAGCGCTCACGCTCACATCAACAACATTTGGGAAGCGGATATTGTACCCAACTTTAACCGCGGCTTGAAAAACCGTTATCCTTTGCGTAAGACCAGCACAGAAGAAATTTCGCTTACGGATTTTTCAAAATTTTTCGGGCCCGATGGCGATTTGGATACTTTCTACAAGCGATATTTAAGCCCCTTCGTCAATGTCACTCGCCGAGGTTGGTCACTACGGTCTTTTGAAAATCAGACATTGGGGCTTTCCCGGTCCGCATTGAACTCATTGGAAAATGCATACATCATCAAAAACACATTTTTTGCCGATGGCAGCCCTCTACCTTCTGTTAGCTTTAAACTTAAACCCACTTATCTGGACGGAAATATTGTGCAATTTTCATTGAACATTGACGGTCAACAGTTGGTGTATAAACATGATCCACAACGGTTTAAGAATTTGAAATGGCCCGGACCGGATGGACCCAGCCGAGTACGCATGTCGTTTAAAGCCAGCTCGGGCAGCCATATCAGCCGCACCAAAGACGGCCCTTGGGGTTTCTTCCGTGTGTTGGATCAGTCGGAAGTAACCAAAACCGCGCTCAACGACCAATACAAGGTCACTTTTGAAATCAACGGCCACAAAGCCAAATATGAGCTCAGAGCCGACAGCGTGGTGAACCCATTTCGACTGGGCGCTTTGGAAAGTTTCAGCTGCCCCACAAGGTTATAGATCGTGAGTACGGCCACAAGCGGACCTGGTTTTTATGGAAAAATCCCCAGTAATGGGGATTTTCTCAACCGTCGCACACCTCGAGAATTCCTGGAACCCTGGGATGCCTGGTTGCAAAAAAGCATCGCCAGAAGTAAAGAACAACTATCCGACCAATGGTTGGACACTTATCTGACCAGCCCCATTTGGCGTTTTGTGTTGGGCCCCAGTATTTGCGGCAATCAGGCCTATGCCGGAGTTTTGATGCCTTCGGTAGACAAAGTGGGACGGTACTTTCCACTCACCATTTTAGTCCCCATACCCAACGGCTTTAATATTTTACAATTACCCAAAGACATGAATGACTGGTTCGATGCAGCAGAACAACAAGCCTTAAATGCGCTGGACGAGCCATTCGATCTGGATGCATTCGATAAAGCCGTTGAACAACTGGACGTACCTGTTTCGATAAGCGCAACCGCTTATTCAACGGCCACCACCAATACCGTTTCCGTACACAGTAGTGGCAAATCCACTTTTCAAGCCTTAGCAACAAACCAGGAAATGATTGGACCGTATTTGAACTTGTTAAACCATTTCCTTTTTTGCTTTAATAAACACTACAGTGTTTGGTGGACATCCGGATCACCTAAAGTCAAACCTTGTTTTCTAACAAGCCAGGGACTTCCTCCTGTTGAAGGATATTCCGGTTTCTTAGACGGTCGCTGGCCGTTGTGGGGTTGGCATGAAAGCGAAAATACCAAGGTGGTGACACAATCCAACGCTCAAGGCGGCATAATCCCTGAAGATTGGAATTTGTAACAAATAAAATCAGATCGGGAACGGCATACTAATCACTTAAAAAGATATAGAAATGGCGGATTTTCTCTTGATAAGTAGGTATGGATTGCACAACAATAGGGATTTAGATAAAAACAATAATATGAATAATTGGTAAGGTTTTCCTTCTACCCACACTTGAATATAAGGTGTTGTTATTTATATAATTATGGTAGCTCAGCAGGCACAATCCTACCCGGAAATCCAATTTCTGAGCATATTGATAGCATAAGAGACGTAATAATGGGCGAATCGGAACTACGTAAATTAGTCAGATCGTACACCAATGGCATGATTCCTTTGGAAATGTACCGTGAACAACGACGGCACATTATCGATGTCATTGTGGGAGTTCCTGGGGCCACTTCGCCCAATATTGAAGAATCCATACACACATCGCATAACATACCTCCGGTTGAATCGTTGACCGACGAAGCGATGCCGGTCAACGAGAATGATCCGCTGCAAGCGTTGTCGCAAGCCGGCAGTCAAAAACCGGCGTTGAGCTTCAATTTCAAACCCCTGTTAATCTATGGCGGTTTAAGCATTGCCTTGACAGCCGGATTAGTCATCGGTTTTCTACCCGACTCCGATCCCGAAGCGAATCTGGCTGAAGTTCAGGAAAATCTCATTAGCAGTGTCAATAATCAATTTACCTCCAGAGCCAAAACCCTGGTGGATAGTTTTCTTGAAAATAACGAATGGAACGATTTACAAATCAATCAGTTTATATTGGACTGGGAACTGCTGGACGCAGAGGAGAAATACCAGGCATTACATACGGAATGGGGCAAAGCTTTCGCTCAGCTCATCAAAGACAGGCTGGCCCAGGTTAACAGTAAACCGGACACAGAGTCACCGCTCACCTCGCTGATCGCGACGATAGACCCGTCCTATATGCAAATCGCCAGTATATCCAATGTTCCGGAAACCTCTGGGATATCGCATACAGTCAATGAGCCTCCTCAAACACAATCGGTTGCTAAAGCGGCCAAAACAAACGCAAACCCGTCGCGTTTAGATAGTAAGCAACTCAATCGAGTATTGAATAAATTATCTACCGCATACGAAAAAGGCCGACTTAAAGAAGTCATGGGTTTGTTTTCTGAGGATGCCGCTACCAACCACCACAACTCTTCGGCCGAGATTGAAGCGGATTACAAACAGTTATTTCAAACCACACGTTCAAGAAAAATTCAATTCAGTGATTTCTCCTGGACTCGAAAAGGCAGTACCATTCAGGGTAAAGGCAAATATTTAGCTCAGCTAAACCCGACAAATACCAATGTAGATCAAGTTTTTTCTGCGGACGTGACCGTACATTTGAAGGAAAACAAAGGCTTCAAAATTAAGGGTCTGTATCTGATTAATCAAAAATTTTCCACTAAGCTCAATCAACAAGCGGTTGCACTGAATAGACAAGCTGGTACAAAACCACCAAATAATGAAGAGTTGCAGTTATTAATTGCACGCTTTGTCACTTACTATGATGATGGTGATGTCGAACGTTTGATGGGATTGTTTTCCAGGGAAGCACGCACCAATGAAACCGCCAGTTTGGATGATATACGCAAAGACTATATCGACCTGTTTAGAAGTACTCAAACCCGGCGCATCAATATTAAAAGCCTGACCTGGAAAACCAGTGGCAAGCTTGCTGTGGGCTCCGGTTTGTTTGAAGCCACTTTACAGCCCCAAAACACCAATGACAAACGTACTGTAAAAGGTAGAATTCGAATATCCGCAACCAAAACGGACAAAAACGTGTTCATTACGCGTTTGTTACACAATGCCCAGGAATAGATTACTCAGATGTAATTCAAGGCGCGACCCAAACTAAGGCTAAATAGATGAGCATTACATTCAGCATCACCAACCAACCCGCGGCAATACCGGGCCAATCCATCTCAAAGACATTTGAGCAAGGAGGCACCATAGGCCGTACGCGCACCTGTGACTGGGTACTGGTGGATGCCAGCCGATTCATATCAGGCAAACATGCCACGATTAGTCAACAAAACGGCCACTACCAAATAACCGATACCAGCACCAATGGCGTCTATATTAATGACGCCAAGTTACCATTGGGAAAAGGTAACAGCGCACCCCTGCAACACGGCGATACATTGAAGATCGGTGAGTACATTATTTCCATCAGCATCAATGAGGCTATGGTCGCTGAGCCGGTAGACCACATGGGCAGCGGGAATGCCTTTGTCTCCAACCCTCCCGCTATGCAGAATTTTGTCGGTAACAGCCATGCATCGCCCGTAGATCCCTTGGACCTGTTCAATAACCCGCCACCATCCATCAATAGTGATACCCCTTTCCAGTTGGTAGACGACTATTTACCGGAAGCGGCCCCCAAACCGGTACCTAGACAAACGCAAAGTGACAACTCCTCGCCTTTAGCGAATCATTTTACGCCACCCAATATTATTCCCGATGATTGGCTATCGGATAAATCACAAGCAGCAGTCGCCGAACCGATAATTTCCGAGGACAATTTAAGATTCTCCTCTCCGGCTTCATTACGATCCGGCGCCGCAACCCGTTCCGGCTTTACCAGTTCCGGGCAAATCCCCGAACTTAAACCTGCAGGTAAACCGACTGGCAAACCCGTACTCAAAAAACGACCTGCACCGCCTCCGGCACAAAAACCGGTATCTGGAGAATACGCAGCACCGGCAGCCTTGCAAGCCGTTCTGAACGGCATGAATGTGAACGGTTTGAATATACCCCCCGAGAAAGCCAATTCCTTTTTACATACCGTGGGAGAAGTCGTCAAAGAATGCGTCAATGGGGCTTTTAATGTGCTGCGTGCAAGGACTAACATTAAAAGCGAATTTCGCATGTCCATGACCACGATCCAAGCGGCGGAAAACAATCCCTTAAAATTTTCTGTTAATGTGGATGAAGCCATACGAAACATGTTTGGTAACACCACCGGGAGCTATTTGCCGCCTGTCAAAGCTTTAAAAGAAGGTTTTGAAGATATAGAGGGTCACCAGCTGGCTGTTATGGCCGGCACGCAAGCTGCCATTCTGGCTTTGCTAAAACGCTTTGATCCGCGTTATCTGGAATTGCATTTTGATAATGCCCATGGCCGAGGCATCTTACCCGGCACCAAGAAAGCCAAGTATTGGGATTCCTACGAGGACTACTTTCGTGAAGTTGCCTCCAGCGTGGAGGACAATTTTCAAAATATGTTTGGCGAAGAGTTTGCCCGTGCTTATGAGGCTCAAATTCAACGACTTCTGATGTCACGACGCAACAGTCGCTAATCATTGTACGTCGGGTTGTAAACCCAAGATAATTAGCTACTCACTGATGAATCGGAATGTGACAATACCATTGATAGCGACTGACAACTAAACCATTGGGTTTATTGTTTAAGCCAACGTTTTATCACCAACCATTTTTATCACGAATCATTCCCAGCAGACCCTGTGAAGCCTCTTCCACCATGTCCAACACTCGTTCAAAACCTTGGGTGCCACCATAGTAAGGATCGGGGACTTCTCTAATCCCCAGATTAGGCGCGTAATCCAGAAACAGACTGAGCTTATACTCCATTCCGGGAGGACAAATCTGCTTTAGCAGGGAGTAGTTGTCCTCATCCATCGCCAGCACATAATCAAAGATTTCAAAATCCTGAGGTACCGCCTTGCGGGCACGCAATGGACTTAAGTCTACGCCTCGGGACAATGCACATTGCTGCGCTCTGCGATCCGGCGGCTCGCCAACGTGATAGGCGTGAGTACCGGCTGAATCCAACTGTATTTTTTCCGCCAAACCATTATCGTTCACCATTTTTGCAAACACTCCTTCTGCGGTGGGTGAACGACAAATATTGCCCATACACACAAAAAGGACTTTGACTTTATTTTCCATAACTCAGTTATTTCGCGATTAAAACCCAACATTTTATAATCATATGGTCCAATATGATACCGGCAATTTTGTCATTTCGATATAATCACATAGGCTTGTCAGGCACTTTCAGTGAGCCCATGAGATATACCTTTGATAACTTCACGAAGTTTTTGCTTGAATAATTTACTGTCAGGGTTAACTGATTCGTTGCGCAATTCGGTTTCCAGATTGGCCGCCGCTTCAAAAAGACCCATCGCACCCAGACTACCCGCCACTCCTTTGATGGAATGCACCAAGCGAATAGCATCTTCCTGAGCGTTTTTACCCATAAGCTTTTCAAATTTATCGCTCGCATCAGCGTATTGCTCAACAAACTTAATTAAGAGTTTACGAAAAAGTGCGCCGTTACCCCGGACCTGGGCAAGCCCTACTTTCAGATCAATGCCTTTTATGGATTCGGGTAGTTCATCCTGCACAATAGTATTCTCCGCGACTGTCTCACGCATCGGTTTTTTGTTTGTCCATTGAATGACGGTTTTATAAAGCTCATCCGGATCTATGGGTTTTGTCAGATGACCATTCATACCTGCCGCCAGACTTTTTTCCCGATCACTCTCCATGGCATGTGCAGTCATGGCTATAATAGGTATGCAGTCAAAACGTGCATCATTCCTGATAATGCGCGTTGCTTCCAGGCCGTCAATTTCCGGCATCTGTATATCCATCAACACCAGGTCAAATTGCTGCTGTTCCAAACACTCGAAACACTCTTTGGCTGAACCGGCGGCGGTCACCTCTACTCCAACGCTATCAAGAAGATCTATGGCAATCATCTGATTAATTTCGTTATCGTCAACCAGCAAAATCCTCTTGCCAACGATTTTCTTCATCTCCTTTACGTTTGCTTTTCCAGCATTTTCCGGTTTTGATTTACTCTGTAAGGTATGTTTCAGACAGTTGAGAATCGCATTGAGCAAGGTAGAATTATTGTAGGGTTTTCCTAAATAGCCATCAGCCTGATGTTTGCGTGACTGTTCACGAACCACTTCTATACCAAAAGCTGTACATAGAATAATCTTAGGTTTTATCTTGATTTGGCTGTCTTCCCGAATTCTGATCATGGTTTCGTGACCGTCCAATCCTGGCATACGCCAATCCAGCAAGACCACATCATATATGGTAGCAGCGTCGTTTTTCTGCAGAATCTCCAATGCCTTGGTTCCGCTCTCGATCGCATCCGTTTGAATCCCCATCGCCACCAATGTATCAGTGGCGATGAGTCTGGCAGTGGAATTATCGTCAACGACCAGTACGCGGATATTACTCAAATCCATTAATTTTTCCGCATTTTTCTCAGTTTGTATGTCTTGTTGTATCGGTATCGTAAATTTGAATATACTCCCTTTGCCCAGCTGACTCTCCACCGTAATTTCACCGTGCATTAAATCCACTAAGTATCGACTGATGACAAGTCCCAGGCCGGTACCACCGTATTTTCGGCTAATGGAACCATCGGCCTGCTTAAACGGTTGGAACAAATTAGCCTGCTGTTCTTCATTCATGCCAATGCCGGTATCGCTAATACAGAATTCAATGGAATAGATATCATCTTTTATTCCGGCAACACTGACGGTAAGAACCACTTCACCCTTTTGAGTAAACTTGATGGCATTAGAGATTAGATTGGTCAATATCTGACTCAACCTCAGGGGGTCGC
The DNA here is from genome assembly GCA_029882975.1 of Gammaproteobacteria bacterium. Taxonomy (NCBI): domain Bacteria; kingdom Pseudomonadati; phylum Pseudomonadota; class Gammaproteobacteria; species Gammaproteobacteria bacterium. Next base: position 530 of record JAOUJW010000022.1, on the reverse strand, counting down.
CCAACAAGTAAGTAGGCACCTTGGTATCAATATGAAACAGAACTTCAATGTAGTTTTCCAAAGCCCGATAGCCAATAACCGTGGCCAGGTCGTTTAATACACTGTGCAAGTTAAAGGGGATAGCCTCCAACACTAAACTTCGAGCTTCAATCTTGGAAAAATCCAGAATGTCATTAATAATACCTAATAAGTTTTTTGATGCACTCTGAATTTTTTTAATATAGTCGTAGGTTTTGTTATCCGTCTCACCTTTCAAAGCCAGATAGGACAGATTGATGATTGCATTCATGGGAGTGCGGATTTCATGGCTCATGTTAGCCAGGAAATCTGCCTTGGATCTGGCTGAGTCTTCGGCAAAATTTCTGGCTTCGATTAATGCCTGTTCAGATTTTTTACGTTCAGTAATATCCCGAACAATTCCTGAGAACAAACGTTCACCGTCGATCACCATCTCACTAACAGCCAACTCCAAGGGAAATGTACTGCCGTCCTTGCGCATACCTTCCACATCACGACCTATAGATCGGAAG